>NZ_MWJN01000028.1:0-88462 GCF_002027145.1 Microbispora sp. GKU 823
CGCAGCCAGCCGGTGATGTTCGCGTCGATCTGGTCGATCCGCCACCCGGGGTGTCCCTCGTGGTCGTGGTCGCCCAGATTGGCCGGCCCGTTGTACTGCGACCCGACGAAGTCGATTGTGTAACGACCCGCGGCCAGGCGCTGCCACAACCCGATCCGGTAACCGCCCGGCACCTGCGTACCCTCGGTGATCGAATCGCCCAGCGGCATGACCCGCACCCCGCCGTTGGACTCGGCGCGGGCGACGGCGGGCGCCGTCGCCACGACGGTCGCGGCCAGGAGCGCGGTGGTCAGCCGGCGTGTCCACCGTCTCCATCCGCGCCGATTTGTGAGCGTTAACATCGCTGGTTGGTCAACCCCTTTCGACAAGAGTGAGGTGGGTGGGCGGGTTCCCGCCGTGGCCGACCCGCACGAGGCCGGGGCCGAGCACCGGTAGCGCTCGTAGACGTTATTGTTAGCGCTAACAACGGCTCAACGAGTCGATCGCTCCTCTCCTCGGGATGACCGGGGGTGGTGGTGCGCCGGAGCAAATACGACGTGACGAGCCCTCGTCAAGCTCCAGCTCCCGCCCCCGCCCCGCCCTTCCGTCCGGCCTGCCCGTCTCAACTGCCGCGATGAGACGCGAACCCGCCGCTGAGAGGAGGCGCGGCGATGAAACGTTCACCGAGACCCGCGCATCGAGGGCCACTGACAGAGGTGCCGGGAAAAATTACATGCCAGGTTGACGACATCGGTGCAGCGTGTAGCCGTAGAGGACCAAGCTGGCATCGAAACTTTCTGGAAACGCCCTTGACACGTTTCGGGATGATTTCCAGACTGACTCCCCAAGGCGGCTCCTCCTGCCGGGGTCGGTGGTGAGCGGCAGGGGCCGCAGTTTCGACGCGACGACGGATCGCGTGCTGTTCCCGCGGGCGTCTATCCGCGTTCCCTCATCGATTCCGCAGTGGAGGCTCAGGCATGGGCGAAAATCCCTTACCCGCCGACGGCGGACGACGGCTCGTCGGCACCCGCCGGCTGCTGGTCGCCGGCGCCCTCGGCGTACTCGGCACGGCCACCGCACTCGCGGCGTCCGTCCCCGCCGGCGCCGCCGCCGGCACGCTGGGCGCGGCGGCAGCCCAGAGCGGCCGCTACTACGGCGCCGCGATCGCGGCCGGGCACATGAACGACTCGACCTACGTGGCCACCTGGGACCGGGAGTTCAACGCCGTCACCCCCGAGAACGAGATGAAGTGGGACGCCACCGAGCCCTCGCGCGGCTCGTTCCGCTTCACCTCCGCCGACCAGATCGTCAGCCACGCCCAGAGCAAGGGCATGAAGATCCGCGGACACACGCTGGTCTGGCACAACCAGCTGCCGAGCTGGGTCGGCGGCCTGTCGGCCAGTGACCTGCGCAGCGCGATGACCAACCACATCAACAACGTGATGGGCCACTACAAGGGCAAGATCTACGCCTGGGACGTGGTCAACGAGGCCTTCGCCGACGGCGGCGCGGTCGGCACGCTGCGCAGCTCGGTGTTCACCCAGAAGCTCGGCAACGGCTTCATCGAGGAGGCATTCCGCGCCGCGCGGGCGGCCGACCCGAACGCCAAGCTCTGCTACAACGACTACAACATCGACGACGCCAACGCGAACAAGACCCGCGGCGTCTACAACATGATCAAGGACTTCAAGGCGCGCGGCGTGCCGATCGACTGCGTCGGGTTGCAGTCGCACCTGTCGTCGGGATCGGTGCCGTCCAACTACCAGCAGAACATCGCCCAGTTCGCCGCGCTCGGCGTCGACGTCCAGATCACCGAGCTCGACATCGGTGGCTCGGGCTCCGCCCAGGCCGACGCCTACCGCCGCGTCACCCAGGCCTGCACGGCGGTGCCCCGCTGCACCGGCATCACCGTGTGGGGCATCACCGATAAGTACTCCTGGCGCAGCGGCGACACCCCGCTGCTGTTCGACGGCAACTTCAACAAGAAGCAGGCGTACACGGCCGTCCTCGACGCGCTCAACGCCGCGACCCCGAACACGAGCCCGTCTCCGACCACCAGCCCGAACACCAGCCCATCCCCGACAACCAGCCCGAACACCAGTCCGTCCCCGAACACCAGTCCGTCCCCGACGCCGCCGGTGGGCGGGGCGTGCTCGGCGACCATCGAGACGACCAACAGCTGGCCGGGCGGGTTCCAGTCGACGGTGACCGTACGGGCGGGCAGTTCGGCGGTCAACGGCTGGACCGTGAAGTGGACCTGGCCGAGCGGGCAGAGCATCAGCAGCCTGTGGAACGGCACGCAGAGCGGGTCCGGCTCCAGCGTGACCGTCAGCAACGCCTCCTACAACGGCTCGATCGCGGCCGGCTCGTCCACCACCTTCGGCTTCACCGCCAACGGCAGCGCCGCCACCCCCACCGCGACCTGCACCAGCCCGTGACATGAGGAGACACTGATGCGCCTACCCTGGCGAGCGCGGCCGCCGCGCCGCTCCGCCGAACCGGCGGCGCCGCCTGGGGTGTCCCTGCGCCGGAAGCTGGCGATGACGGCGATGCCGCTCCTGTTGGCGGCGACCGGGCTGCTGAACGCCCACAGCGCGGAGGCCGCCGTCGCCTGCCGCGTCGACTACACCATCGCCTCACAGTGGGCCGGTGGCTTCAGCGCCAACGTGGTGGTCGACAACCTGGGCGACGCCGTGAACGGCTGGCAGTTGTCCTGGACGTTCGGGGCCGGCCAGCAGATCACCCAGATCTGGAACGCGACCCACACCCAGTCGGGGTCGTCGGTGACGGCGACGAACGTCAGCTACAACGCAACGATCCCCTCGGGCGGCAGCGTCACCTTCGGGTTCAACGGCGCCTGGAACGGCTCCAACCCGGTGCCTGCCTCGTTCTCCCTGAACGGCGTGCCCTGCACCGGAAATCCGGGGTCGCCCAGCCCGAGCCCGACGTCCAGTCCGACCCCGAGCCCGACGTCCAGCCCGAGCCCGAGCCCGACGTCCAGCCCGAGCCCGAGCCCGTCGGCGAGTCCGACGGGTGGCGGCGGGACGCTGCCGTCGAGCTTCCGGTGGAGCTCGAGCGGTGTGCTGATCGCGCCGAAGCCGGACTCGTCGCACAACATCGCGGGCATCAAGGACCCGACGGTGGTGTACTACAACGGCAAGTACCACGTGTTCGCCAGCACGGCCCAGGCCTCGGGCTACAACCTGGTGTACCTGAGCTTCTCCGACTGGTCGCAGGCCGGCTCGGCGACGCACTACTACCTGGACCGCACCCCGATCGGCTCGGGATACCGGGCGGCGCCCGAGGTGTTCTACTTCGCGCCGCAGAAGCTGTGGTATCTCGTGTACCAGACCGGCAACGCCTCGTACTCCACCAACCCGGACATCGGCAACCCCAACGGGTGGAGCGCGCCGAAGAACTTCTACTCGGGGATGCCCGACATCATCCGGCAGAACATCGGCAACGGCTACTGGGTCGACATGTGGGTGATCTGCGACAACGCCAACTGCTATCTGTTCTCCTCGGACGACAACGGGCACCTGTACCGGTCGCAGACGACGCTCGCGAACTTCCCCAACGGGTTCGGCAACACGGTGATCGCGCTGCAGGACTCCAACCGGAACAACGTGTTCGAGGCGAGCAACGTCTACAAGGTGCAGGGAGACAACCGCTATCTGCTGATCGTCGAGGCGATCGGGTCGAGCGGCCGGCGCTACTTCCGGTCCTGGACGTCGAACAGCATCGCCGGGTCGTGGACGCCGCTGGCGGCCAGTGAGTCCAGCCCGTTCGCCGGATCGAGCAACGTGACCTTCCCCGGCGGCGCGTGGACCAACGACATCAGCCACGGCGAGATGGTCCGCACCCAGGTGGACCAGACGCTGACCATCAGCCCGTGCAAGATGCAGTACCTGTACCAGGGCCGAGACCCCAACTCCGGCGGCGACTACAACTCCCTGCCGTGGCGGCTGGGCCTGCTCACGCAGACCAACTCCACCTGCTGAGCCGTCCTTTCCCGATCCTTCCCCGGGGAAGCTGACCTCCGGTGCGGCGGACCCCCGTCGTGCCGGAGGTCTCGCCTCTAGCGCTTCGGAGGAGCGGTGCTCTCGCGTACGACGAGGGTCGTGGCGAACTCCTTGCGGTAGTGGGGGAGGGGCTCGCCCCTGGCGAGCGTCACCAGCATGGCGGCCGCCGCCCCCGCCATCTCGGTCAGCGGCTGGTGGATCGTGGTCAGCGGCGGAATGGCCCACCGCACCGGGGGCATGTCGTCGAAGCCGATGACGCTGAGGTCCTCCGGGATGCGCACCCCCATCTGGTGAGCCGCGTGGTAGACCCCGATGGCCTGGCCGTCGTTGGAGGCGAAAACGGCCGTGGGCGGGTCGGACAGGCGCAGCAGCCGGTGCGTGTGCGTCAGGCCGTCCTCGATCTGGTAGTCGCCCTGGCAGATCAGGTCCGGGTCGACGGGCACCCCGGCCGTGTCGAGCGCGGCGCGGTAGCCGTCGAGACGGGCGCGGCTGGACAACGCGTGCGACGGCCCGGTGATGATGGCGATCCGCCGGTGGCCCAGCTCCAGGAGGTGGCGGGTGGCGGTGAGCCCGCCGTTCCAGTTGCCCGCGCCCACCGAGGGGACGCGGTGTCCCGGGTCGCCGGTCGGGTCCAGGAGGACGAGGGGGATCTTGTGAGTGGCGAGCCGATCACGCTGGACGTCGGTCAGGTTGGAGAAGACCGCGATGACGCCGGCGGGACGGCGGCCGAGCACGTCCTCCAGCCAGTCGGCGCCGGGGACGTGGTTGCCCTGTAACTCGGAGATGGCCACGGCCATGTGGTGCTCGCGCGCGACCTGCCCCACCCCCCGGGCGATCTCGTCGGGTAGTCGCCCGCCAGTTCGTGGAAGACCAGCTCCAGCACGGCGGCCGGGCTGGAGCGCCGCCGCTGCCTGCGGAAGCCGTGCTCCCGGATGAGGCCCTCGATCAGGGCACGGGTCTCCGGCGCCACCGCGGAGCGGCCGTTCACCACCTTGGAGACCGTCGCCTTGGATACTCCGGCGAGTTCGGCGAGCTGCGCGAGGGTCAGCGGCTCGGGGACGGATGCGGACGGCTCGTCGACAACGGTCACAAGCCGCAGTCTAACGTCGAGGTGTGCGTGTGGCTCTGAATGTTTCGGCGATTCGCCGAATAATTTCAGACAGTCACCAAGTTCATACTGATACCAACTGCGAAAACTTTCGGAAACCGGTTTATCCGGCGAGTGTCGGCGTACCGAGCGCGGTGAGCGATGCGAGGCGTTCTGCGTCCTCGGTGCCGGGCTCGGCCGTGTAGACCATGATGCGCAGATCGGCGCCCGCCACGGTGAGCACGTCGCAGTCCAGCGTCAGGGGGCCGACGTCGGGATGGTCGATGATCTTGCGGGCGGCGTCGTGCCGTCCGACGGCACCGGAATCCCACAGCTCGGCGAACCGCTCGCTGTTCGCGCGCAGATCCGCGACCAGCCGCCGCAGCCGCTGGTCGCCCGGATAGCGAGCGGCGGCCGCGCGCAGGTCGGAGACCAGGACCGTCTCGAACGCCCGCAGGGACTCTGCGGTGTGCCGGGCCCGGGTGCCGGAGCCGAGGAAATGCCGCCACACCGCGTTGCGCTGGTCGCCGCGCGGCTCCTCCGACGGGTCGCCCATCAACGCGGCGTACGGAGGGTTGGCCAGGAGCAGCGTCCAGCACGCGTCGAAGACCGCGACGGGCGTGCCGGTCAGCCGGTCCAGCAGCCGCAGGACGCTCGGAGTGATGTGCGTCGGCACCGTCTCCGGTTCCGGCGGCGCCAGCCCGGCCAGCCGGAACAGGTGTGCGCGCTCGGTGCCCGACAGCCGCAGGGCCCGGGCCAGGGCCTCGACGACCTGGGCCGACGGATGGGACGCGCGGCCCTGTTCGAGCCGGGTGACGTAGTCGACGGAGATCCCGGCCAGCAGGGCCAGTTCCTCACGGCGCAGTCCGGCCGCGCGCCGCTGTCCCGCCGCCGGCAGTCCGGCGGTCTCGGGCGCGACCCGGTCACGCCAGCGGCGCACCGCCTTGCCGAACTCTCCCGTCGATTCCCCCGTCGCCATACGGACCAGTCTGCACCCCGCCGATAGTCTGCGGCTTCGTCCGGGAGAGTCCCGCCCGGTGGCGATGACTCTGCCGACCGGGCACGATCCGCACATCGAAGACCCCGAGACCCTCTTCCGTCTTCTGGCCGACTCCGCACCATGGACGTATGGGAGAGCATGAGGGACCGGGCTGCGTCTTCTGTGCGATCCTCCGCGGGGAGGCCGAGGCGAGCATCCCCTACGAGGACGACCGCGTCATGGTGATCATGGACATCGGGGCGGTGACACCCGGCCATCTTCTCGTGATTCCCCGCGTCCACGCCGTCGGCCTCGAAGACCTGGACGAGGAGACGAGCACACATGTGTGGAGGATCGGCCATCGCATGGGGCGGGCTCTGCGACGCTCGGGGCTTCGCTGCGAGGGCGTGAACGTTTTCCTGGCGGACGGCAAGGCCGCTTTCCAGGAGGTCTTCCATTTCCATCTGCATGTGTTCCCCCGGTTCAAGGGGGACGCCTTCCGGATAGAGGCCGACTGGGGCACCAGGGAGAGAAGCCTGCTCGACCGGGAAGCCGAAGCGGTGCGATCCGGCCTGGCGGCCTTGGAGCCCTGATCTCCGGCATGATGGCGTGCATGGCTCTCGAATCCAGGCACGTCAGCGTGTGGATCGACCGGCACGCGGCCGACGTCTACGAATACGCGTCGAACCCGGCCAACCTCCCGGAATGGGCTCCGGGGCTCGGCACCTCGGTGGAGAACGTCGACGGCCAGTGGTACGTGGAGACCCCGTCGGGCCGGGCCGGCCTGGCCTTCGCGAAGCACAACGAGTACGGCGTGCTCGACCACGACGTCACGCTGCCCTCCGGGCAGGTCGTCTACAACCCGATGCGGGTCATCCCCGACGGCGACGCCTGCGAGGTGGTCTTCACCCTGCGCCGCCTTCCAGGTGTGAGTGACGAGGACTTCGCCCGCGACGCGGGCCTCGTGCAGGCCGACCTCGCCCGTTTGAAGCACATACTCGAATCCGCCGCTCAGGCCCGTTGACCCCGCCTACCCCTCGTCGTAGCCCGCCAGTGGATCATCTCGAACCGGCGAGGCGGTGAGGGGTCGTTTCCTTGCGCCTTCCGCCTGATCGGGATTCATTGCGTAGCATGCGCGTTCTGACTGATTCCGCGGGTGGCTCTCTGGCGCGAAATCGCGAATTCCGCTTGCTGTGGCTCAGCTTCACGATGTCGGTGGCGGCCGACCAGATCTTCCCGGTCACGGTCACCATCGCGGCCCTCAACGCGGGTGGCACCGCCTCGACCGTCGGCGCTATCTTCACCTGCCGGTGGATCGCGTTGATCGTGTTCGCGTTGCTCGGCGGGCTGTGGGCGGACCGGCTGCCACGCCGTACGGTGATGGTCGCCTCGCTGGGTTTCCAGTGCTGCGTGGCCGCCGTCGGGTTGTGCGGCAATGCCTCCCCGTGGCTTCTCGCGCTCCTGGTCTTCCTCGTGGGAGGGGCGGAGGCCTTCCACCGGCCCGCGTACCAGGCCTGCTTGTCGTCGGTCCTCACCCCCGCCCAGCGTCCGGCCGGTGCGGCGCTGACGGCCGTCTCCTGGCGGTTGGGCGCCATCATCGGGCCCGGTCTCGGCGCGTACGTGGTGACGGCGTGGTCCGCAGGGATCGGATTTCTCGCCGTGCTGACGGCCTACCTGCTCGGTCTCGTCCTTCTCCTGCCGTTGCGTGAGCCCGTCGTCACGCCGGGGCGGCGGGCGTCCGCCGTACGGGAGATCGCCGACGGTCTCTCCGAGGTCGTACGGCGGCGGTGGGTCCTGGGGGTGATCGTCGCAGTCGCGCTCCAGCAGATGCTCACGATCGCGCCGGCGCAGGTCCTGCTGCCTCTCGTCTCCCGCGAGACCTTCGGCGGCGACGCCGTGTACGGAACCGCCCTCGCCCTGCTGTCGGTCGGCGGCCTGGCGGGCGGGCTCCTCAGCATGAGATGGAAGCCCGACCGGCCGGGACTGGCCGCGATCGGCGGGCTCGCCCTCTACGGCGTCGTGCCGCTCGCGCTCACCTGGCCGGTGTCGCCGGGATTCGTAGACGCCTGCTACATCGCCGCGGGTCTGGGGCTGGAGATCTTCGCCGTGCAGTGGGTGGTGAACCTCCAGAGGGAGATCCCTCCGGAACGGCTCGCCCGGGTCACCTCCGTGGACTGGCTGGCCGCCTCGGTCATGACGCCCCTCGGTCTGACGCTCACCGGTCCGGCCGGCGCCGCGATCGGCCGACCGGCACTGCTGGCGATCGGCGCGGTCGCCGGGTTCGCCGTGCCGCTGGCCACTCTTCTCCTCCGCGGCATGACGCGCTTCCAGAGCGATGTCAGCGCGTTCGGCGGGGACAGCGACCCGGAGGCGGCCACCTCGCTGAAGTACGGTCACGGCTCATGAGGATCCTCATCGTGGGCGGCAGCGGCTTTCTCGGCGACGAACTCGTGGGGCAGTCCGCGGCGGATGGCCATGTCGTGGCCGCGACCTACCTGACCCGGCCGGGCACGGCCGCGGGAGCCGACTGGGTGCCGCTCGATGTCCGTGACCGTACCGCCGTGGTCGACCTGATCGGCGCGTTCCGCCCTGACGTCGTCGTCAACGCGGCCTACCGTCAGCCGGACTGGGTGACGACGGCCGTCGGAGCCGCTCACGTGGCCATCGCAACCTCCGGGAACGGCGGGCGCCTGGTGCACGTGTCGAGCGATGCGGTCTTCTCCGGTAGGGCGATCACCTACGCCGAGGACAGCGTCCCCGATCCGGTGACTCCGTACGGAGCGGCGAAGGCGGCCGCAGAGGTGGCTGTGCAGGCGATCACCCCCACGGCGGTGATCGCCCGTACCTCTCTGATCATCGGGGACGGCGGCTCTCCGCACGAAGACTTGGTGCACGCGCTGGCCGCGGGCGGCATGCACGGGGTGCTGTTCACCGACGACGTGCGCTGCCCCGTGCATGTCCGCGACCTGGCAGCGGCTCTCTTGGAGCTAGCGGCCTCTGATCGCGCGGGGATCCACCACGTGGCCGGCGCAGACGCGGTGAGCCGATATGAGCTTGGATGTCTTGTCGCGCAGCGTGACGGCATCGATCCGGCTCGGCTGCCGTACGGCCGGCGCGGGGACACCGACCTGCCTGGGCCGCTCGATGTGCGGTTGGACTGCGGCCTGACTCAGCGGCACCTGAGGACCAGGCTGCGCGGCGCCCGGGAGTTCCTGAGATAGCCGCTTGGCGCGGCCGCCCGCGAATGACCGTGATTGATCCATCCTCAAGTTTGCACGTGGCGGATGATGCCAGAAACCAGTTGATCTGACTGTTTAACCTGTCGATGTGGGCACCGATATTTACGGCTTCATCGAGGCTCGCCACCCGTGCGCTGACGAGGAGTGGGACGCATGGGCCGTTTCCATGCCTCTCTACCCGCTCTATGACGGCCATGACTATGAGTCATACGGCTGCCTCTTCGGTGTTCGTAACCGGCTCGGATGGACCCCAGTCGCGGCCGGCCGTGGTTTACCCGCCGACGCGTCGGAACCTGTCCGTAGCCGCTACGAGGAATATGTCCGGATCGATGCCGCCATACATGGCTGTACGTGGGTTTCCTGGGCGGAGCTTCGTGACCTGGATATGACTGTCCGTCCTGCCGCTCGGGGGGTGCTTGATGTTCAGTCAGTGCATGGCTGGTCGATCAGCCGCTATCGGGTGGACGACCAATGGCCTGACGATGTCGTGGAGGAGTACGGCATCCCGCCCTGGGGCGCCTCGCCCGTCGAGGCTCCGATGGGTCGCTGGGAGGTTTCCGGAGTGACACTCGAATATCGCCCGATGACGCGACTGGACGTGCTGGGACCCGGCACCGGGTGGGAACACGTCTTCGGGGTGATGCAGGCGTTGGCGCGGCGGTTCGGACTTGAAGGTGTGCGCTTGGTCGTATGGTTCGACTGACGGAATGGAGGCTTCTGAGTTCGCCGCAGCGAAGCAGCGGGTGATGAGCGAGTCGCTTCCCAGCGACGGGAATGACCTCGACGGCATGGCACTCGACTTCGACGCCTATCTCTGGCACTCGCCCTTGATCAGCCAGGTGGTGGTTCGACTAACCGGTGACACGAGCCACCTGATCACGGCCGAGTGCCAAGCCACACCCCGATGTTCGGTCACAGAGATCGCGGAGGAGCTAGAACGGATTTGGTTGAGGGATCTTAGGTACCGGTACTTCGAAGCCCATACGGTTGCGACGAACGAGCGAGGAGTTCGGCTTGATGCGGTGACACAAATCGCTGAGGGCGGGTTCTTCGTCACGGCTGCAGTCGTCGCCGACACAGTGCAACCGGACGGAGACGGGAGCATCAGATGATCATTGTGTCACCCGTACGCAGGCAGTGCCATGGAGCTCGTCGCCGGGCCCGTGGAGGGCGGCCGGAGTCCCGGTTCAGGTGAGGATCTCGACGTACCCGTCGGTTCCGTTAACGCGGATCCGCTGCCCGTCCCGGATCAGCCGGGTGGCCTGCTCCACACCCACGACGGCCGGCAGGCCGTACTCTCGTGCGATCACCGCCCCGTGCGTCATGAGGCCGCCTACCTCCGTCACCAGTCCGGCGGCGGCGACGAACAGGGGCGTCCAGCTGGGGTCGGTGTAGGCGGTGACCAGGATGTCGCCGGCCTCAAGATCGGCCTGTGCCATGTCCATGACGACACGGGCACGGCCCTCGACGGTCCCGGCCGAGACCGGGAGGCCGGCCAGCGCGCCGGGCGGGGCGTCGTCACGCCGATACCGGCTGGTGATGACCTCGCCGTCCGACGTGAGGACCCGGGGCGGTGTGAGCGCCTCGTACGACCGGAACGCCTCCCGCCTTTCCCGGATGAGTTCGGCGTCCACCTCGTTGGTGCGCACGACCTCCTGCAACTCCTCGAGCCGGAGGAAGAAGATGTCTTCCCTCTCGCGCAGGACGCCGGACTGGACGAGGCGATCGGCTTCCCGCAGCAACGCCTGCTTGTACACGAAGTAGCGGCTGATCATGCCGTACTTGGGGTACTCCCGGTATCCGGCGAAGGCGCGGACGCGGTCGATCATCCGCTTGGTCTCCGCGGCCTTCCGCTCCCCGTCGGGCAGGGCGCGCAGGCGCGTCAGCAGTTCCTGTTCCTTCCGCTGCGACTCTTGGCGTCCTTGTTCGAAGCGTCGCTTGCCGGCGCCCGGCTCGAAGTTCCTGATGTTGCCGAGGATGGTGGGCACGAGCGTGGCAGGTTGCTCGCTCCAGCGCGTTCTGGTGATGTCGATCTCGCCGGCGCAGCGCATGCCGTACTGGTCGAGGTAGCTCCGGATGGCGTCACGCGCTTCCCGTCCGCCGGGCAGCCCGGCCAGCTCGTCCAGGAAGCCGTCGCCCTCCCGGCCTTCGTCCGCGACGCGCTGCAAGAACGCCACGACGTCCGCGTGCGGCCGGATCGTGTCCGCGACGTCGAGGAGCGCCAGCCCCATCTCCGACGTGACGTTGTGGGGGACGGATTGCGTGAGCGCGTCGGCCGCGTTCTTCTCGCCCTGCCACGCCTCGATGTGGTCGTTGAGCCACCAGGTCGCCTCCATCCCCGCCATGATCACCTGGGAGCTCCGCGGATCGAACAGGATGCGCTTCAGCTCTGCGATGTCGGCCAGGATGAAGTCGAGCAGCGCCGGCCCGGACAGACCCTGGATCTCCCGCCGCAGGGTGGCGACGGACTCCTGACTGTGCCGGATCAACTCCGTGACGATGGCCGGATCGGTCTCGATCGGGGCGGGTGCGCCACCGGCGGGTGCGGGGCCAGGCCCTTCGTCAGGAAGCGCGCGGACAAAACCGCGGTCGAGGACGGTCTGCAGCGCGTCCCGAACCAGCGGGTCGGAGTTTCCGAAGGTCCCGAGGAGGCGCGCGCGGCCCGCGGATGTCGCCAGGACGGGGGCTACGTCCACGAACAACCGTCCGCCCGCCTCGTGCATCGGCCGTGGGGTCGTCAGCTGCCACAGGGAGAGTCCCAGCGGCTTCATCGCGTCGGTCATCATCTGCTGGTGACCGACGGAGACGTAGACGTGGTTCTCCTGGTCATCGGTCGCAGGGACGGGGAACAGGGTGGTGATCGGCCGGCTCTGGACGATGTGGAAGTCGTCGCCGACCAGGCACCATTCGATGTCCTGGGGCCGGCCGAAGTGCGCTTCGATCCGCCGGCCGAGCCGCACCAGGCGCACGACCTGTGCATCCGTCAGAGCCGGCCGCGTCTGCCGCTGCGGCTCGATCGGCACGTCCTGAGTGCCGCCTCCCGGCGACGCCTGGACGGACCGCGGCTTGGTGGCGACCGCCCTGGTGACGACCTGGTCGTCGCGCACCGTGTAGACGTCCCCGGTGATCAGACCGGAGACGAGCGCCTCGCCGAGCCCCCAACCGGCCTCCACGGTGGCGATCTTCCGGTTCGACGTCACGGGATCCGCGGTGAACAGGACCCCGGCCGCGTCCGGGAACACCATCCGCTGTACGACCACGGCCATCCGCACCTTCCGGTGGTCGAAGCCGTTGTGGTGCCGGTAGGTCACCGCCCGCTCCGTGAACAGCGAGGCCCAGCACCGCTGGACGTGCCGAAGGATCGCCGCCAGGCCCACGACGTTCAGGTACGAGTCCTGCTGGCCGGCGAAGGACGCGGTCGGCAGGTCCTCGGCCGTCGCGCTGGAACGCACCGCGTAGGAGGCGTGCTCCCCGAGCCGGGCGAGCGATTCACGGATCGCCGCCACGAGATCGTCAGGCATCGCGGCGCCCTCGACGGCGCGGCGGATATCCGCGCTCAGGGTGCGGATCGCCGCCCGGTCGTCCGGTTTCACCCGCGACAGCAGGTCAAGCTGAGCGTCGATCGACGGCACCTCGGCCACGACCCGCTGGAAGGCGTCCGTCGTGACGCAGAAGCCGTCCGGCACGCGGATGCCATCGATTCGCGAGAGCTCGCCCAGGTGCACCCCCTTTCCGCCGACGTCTGCGGCATTCGTCGAGTCGATGTCCTCGAATCCCAGCACGTAGCGCAATTCGCTGCTCCATCGTTCGTCGGGCCGGTTCGCAACGCGCAAGTATGAACCACTTTCCGGCGCCTCATGAGGCCCGCGCGTCTGCTATACAGTGAAAGTGGCGGGGAGTGACGTGCGCCGCGTGCGCAGCCCGGCCCGACCTTCCCCCTTCTCAGCGCCGTGGCCGACCCGGTTGAACCGGTTGTCTGGCAGGCCTGATCGCGCCGCCCTGACCGACGAGGCCCGGTGAAACCGCCAGGTCAGAGGTGAAACCAGCGTGAAGCCGCGATGAAGCCGGCGACGCGGAAGCTCTTCTCGTACGCCGGGAGGTACCCGGCGGAGAGAGGAGACGCGTCATGGCGGACCTCAGTGCCGTCCGGGCCGACAGTCTGGTCAAGAACTTCGGCGACTTCCGGGCCGTGGACGGCATCGACCTTCACGTACGGCAAGGCGAGATCTTCGGGGTCCTGGGCCCCAACGGAGCAGGCAAGACCACCATGCTCCGGATGCTCGCCACCCTGCTCCCGATCGACGGCGGCCATGCGGAGATCTTCGGCGTCGACGTCCGGCGGGAACCCCACCGCATCCGGCAACTGGTAGGCGTCACCGGCCAGTACGCCTCGGTGGACGAGGACCTGACCGCCCGGGAGAACCTCTGGCTGTTCGCCCGCCTCCAGGGCCTGACCAGCACCCGAGCCAAGACGATCGCCGGTGACCTGCTCGAACGCTTCGGTCTCCAGGAGGCGGCCAACCGTCCCCTGTCCCAGTTCAGCGGAGGCATGCGCCGCCGCCTGGACCTGGCGTCGAGCCTGATCACCCGCCCACCCCTGATCTTCCTGGACGAGCCCACGACCGGCCTCGACCCGAGGACCCGAGGCCAGATGTGGGACACGATCCGTGAGCTGGTCACCGACGGCTCCACGATCCTTCTCACCACCCAATACCTGGACGAGGCCGACCAACTGGCCGGCCGCGTGGCTGTGATCGACCGAGGCCGGAAGGTCGCCGAAGACACCCCCGACGCCCTGAAGACCCAGGTCGGGGACTCAACCCTGCAGCTCAGGCTCGCGGACGGCGCCGACACCGCCCTGGCCGCGGACGTCGTCCGCCGGGTGCTGGGTGAGGACCCGGTCCTGACCCCGGAATCGGGACGCATGAACATCCCCCTCCCCGACCCCGACCGGGCCGCGGACGTCCTGATCGGCCTGCGGGAAGCAGGCCTCGGCATCTCCTCGGTGAGCGTCGCCAAGCCGACGCTGGACGAGGTCTTCCTGGCGCTGACCGGCCACGGCGCCGACGAACCCCAGATGGAGGCGGCCCGATGACCACGAGCACTGCGACCTCGACCACCGCGACCCCGACCACCCGCGCCCCCCAGCGCATCGACCCGTCCGCCGCGGTCGCCCGCACCACGTCCCGCAGCTCGCTTCAGGCGACCTGGGTCCAGGTCCTGGCGATGGCATGGCGAGCCCTGAAGAAGATGCGCCGCAAGCCCGAGCAGTTCTTCGACGTCCTCATCCAGCCCTTGCTGTTCACGGCGATGTTCGCGTTCATCTTCGGCGGCGCGATCTCCGGCAGCGTGTCGAACTACCTCCCGGTGCTGATCCCCGGCATCCTCGCCCAGACGGCCCTGACCGTCTGCATGGCGACGGGCGTGCAGCTGCGCGAAGACATGGACAAGGGGGTCTTCGACCGCTTCAAGTCCCTGCCGATCGCGAGGATCGCTCCGCTGGCCGGCCCGATGATCGCCGACCTGATCCGGTACGGCATCGCGTCGGTGCTGACGGTCGTCACCGGGCTGCTCATCGGGTACCGCCCCGGCGGCGGCGTGCTCGGCTGCGTCGGCGGTGTCGCGCTCACCGTGATCGCGGGCTGGTCGCTGGCGTGGATCTTCACCTGGCTGGGCACGATGGCGCGTTCGGCGCAGAGCGTCCAGGGCATCTCGATGATGATCATGTTTCCGCTCACCTTCCTGTCCAACGCCTTCGTCCCCGCTGACACGCTGCCCGGCTGGCTGGAGGCGTTCGTGAAGGTCAACCCGGTGTCGCACGTCGTCTCCGCGGTGCGCGACCTGCTCAACGACGGGGCCGTGACTGCCGAGGTCGGCTGGGCGGTCATCGGCTGCGCGATCGTCGTCGCGGTCTTCGCCCCGCTGGCGGTCCGCTCGTACTCCCGCAAGATGTAGCCGGTGTCAGAGCACCCGCTCCAGGACGGCGCGGGCCTCGGCCAGCAGGTCGGGGCCGCGCCGTTCGCCGTATTCGGCCTCGACTCGGGACAGGACGCCGGGGGCGATGCGTTCGGCGTGCGCGGACAGCACCGACCACTGCATCGTCGGGGTGAACCGGTTGTAGGCGAACCGGTCGGCGAGCACGAGCAGCCGCACCGCCTCCTCGGCGGGCAGCGCCCCCTTCAGCAGGCCCCAGATGCCCAGCCCGGCGAGCACCATCCCCATCACCGGGTAGTCCCTGAACATGTGGTCCGGGTCGAACCCGACCAGGACCTTGGCCCGCAGCGACTCGAAGAGGTCCGCGCCGTCGTCGCCCTCGCCGTACTGCGCGAACGCCGAGAGCGCGATGACCTCGCCCAGGATGGCCCACAGCGTGGAGCCGTCAGGCGCGCCGGGGACGCGCAGGTTCCGGAGCACCTCGGCGGTCTCGCGGTGCCGTCGCAGTCCTTCGGCGACGTCCCCGTCGGCGAGGGCCAGCTCGGCTCTGGCGGTGGCGACCGACAGGACCTCGCTGTAGGTGCCCTGGGCGGCCAGCGTCTCCAGGTCGCCGACCATCCTCGCCGCCTCGTCGCGGCGCCCCTCGGTGAGCGCCCCCATGGCGAGGGCGGCGCGAAGCTGGACGGCGTCGTCCATCGCCCCGAGGCGTTCGAGCACCGGGAGCGCCTCGGTGGCATGCCTGGAGGCCGACGCGGAGTCACCGAGGTGCGCGTACAGGCCGGCCAGCTGGGTGTGCAGCACCGCCCGGCGCCAGGGGACGTCGTCGTCATCGATGAGCTGGAGGGAGGCCCGGGCCGCTTCGATCGCGCCGACCGGGTCGCCGGAGTTCTCCCGGCCGTGACTCAGCCAGTGCAGCGCGATCTGACGGATCAGCGGGTCGGGATCGGCGATCAGCATGTCGAAGCCGCTCTCGGGTTCCGCCAAAGTGGTGAGCAGTGCGGTCACCAGCGCCCGGACGGCGCGGTTCTCCGAGTCGGCTCCCAACGCGGACAGCATCTCCGCCGGCCCTCCGATCTCCTCTGAGGAGATCATCATGCTGTGGAACAGCACCATGCTCAGGGCCACCCGGGTCCGGTCGAGGAGCCCGGGCGGCGGCGTCCAGCCGCTCAGGGCGGCGGCGATGGCGGGAGTGAGGACGATGCCGCGCGTGTGGTCCCCGCGGATCGTCCAGTAGCCGCCCAGCGCGGAGAACAGCACCACGACCGCTTCCGGATCGGGATCGGCCAGGGCATCGCGCAGGATGTCGGCGAGGTTCGTCTCCTCGGCACGCAGCCGGCCCATCGCGTCGACCTGCTCCGGCGAGTACAGCCGGGCGCCGTGCCGCTCGGCGTAACCGACGGCCCATGCGCGTACGGCGGCTCGCGCCTCGGCGGTCTCGCCGGCCGAGTCCAGCCGCACCCGGCCGAACTCGCGCACCGTCTCCAGCATCCGGTAGCGGACGCCGTCGGCCGTCTCCACGACGGTGAGCAGGGACTGCTCCACGAGCTCCTCGACGTCGCCGAGAGCGTCGTCGCCGAGCACCTCCTCCGCCGCGTCGAGGGCGAAACCGTCCGGGAAGGCCGAGAGACGGCGCAGGGCCCGGCGCTCCCGCTCGCCCAGCAGGTTCCAGGACCAGTCGATCACCGCCAGCAGCGTCTGGTGCCGGGAGGGGGCGCTCCGGTCACCGCCGCGCAGCAGCGAGAACCTGTCATCCAGCCGCCGGGCGATCTCGACCGGTGACATCACCCTCACCTTGGCGGCGGCCAGTTCGATCGCGAGCGGCAGGCCGTCCAGGCGGGCCACGACGGCGCGTACGTCGTCCTCGTCGAGGTGCACACCGGGCCGGGCCGCGGTCGCGCGGTCGCAGAACAGCTCGACGGCGTCACCGGTTCCCAGCTGGGGCAGCGGATAGGCGCGTTCGGCGGCGATCGCCAGCGGCGAGCGGGTCGTGGTGAGGACGCGCAACTCCCGTGTGGTCGCGGTCAGATAGGCGACCAGGTCGGCGACCGCCTCCACCAGATGCTCGCAGTTGTCGAGCACCAGCAGCGTCGGGGCCAGATCGAGCTGCTGGGCGATCCTGGCCCGGACGTCGGCGCGCTGCTGCGGCGTGAGCGTGCGGCGTCCGGTCACCGACTCGCGGACGCCGAGCGCCGACCCGACCTCGCCGACCAGGTCCTCGGGCGCGGTCACGCCGACCAGCTCGACGAAGTGCACCACCGGCTGCGGAGCCTCGCGGGCGACGGCGTGGGCGAGCCGGGTCTTGCCGAGCCCGCCCGGGCCGAGGATCGAGACCACCCGGGAGGTGGCGAGCAGTGCCCGCACTCGTCGCAGGTCGTCGTCGCGGCCGAGCAGCGGGGTCGTGTCGAACCGCACTCCAGAGCGTACGGGGCTGTCGAGCGCCAGCAGCTCACGATGGACCCGCCGCAGCTCAGGGCCGACGTCGGCGCCGATCCGGTCGCGCAGGTCCGAGCGGTAGCGCTCGAAGCGGTCCAGCGCGGCGCCCGTTCCGCGCACCGCCGCCTCGCTGTGCAGGAGGTCGGCGAGCAGCCCTTCGTCCTCGGGGTGGACGCGTACGGCCTCCTCGAGCTCGGGCAGGGCGGGGCCGTGGTCGCCGCTCCGGCTCCGGGCCCGGGCGAGCACGACCCGCGCGGACGCCAGGTCGCGTTCCGCGCGCCGGCGCACCTCGGCCAGCGGGCCCTCGCCCTCGGGCGGCAGCGCCCCGACGCCAAGCGCGAGCGCCTCCTCCGCCGCCGCGGCCGCCGCGGCCGGATTCTCGGCGAGCAGCGCCCGCGCCCGGTCCGCCAGACCGTGCAGCCGGGAGGCGTCGACCCGGTCGGGCGGGACCTCGAGCCGGTAGCCGCCCCCTTCTGTGACCAGCGCCTCCGGCCCCACGACGGACCTGGTCCGGGATACCAGGACCTGCAGCGCCTTCGCCGGATTGGCCGGTTCGCTGTCCCCCCACACCTCCGCGACGAGCTGGTCCGCGTTCACGGTCCGGCAGGCGAGCGCGAGGGCTGCGAGCAGCGCCTGAGCCCTCTCACCGACCACCGGCTGCCCTCGCCACCGCACACCGTCGAGCAGGCTCAGGTGGATCGGCATGGCGCAAGTCTAGGCTTCACCGAGCCTTCCACCCGTTTCTCACCTTTGGCCGATACCGGATCTCAGCGCCGCGCCAGCGCCAGCACGCTCAGCCCGAACATCAGGACGCCCAGGGGGAGATGGACCGACGGTACGTGGGCGATGCCGAGCACGACCTGGACGGAGGCGAGGACAAGGAAGCCGGACGCGTGCCAGACGGGCCGGGGCGAGCCGCCGCCCGGCTTCCACGCCAGCACCGCCGCGAGCACGTACAGCATCGACGCGCCGTACATCACGCGGGCTCCCACACTGTGCAGCGTCCCCCCGTACGACGAGGTCAGCAGCAGTCCGGCGGAGACCGCTTGAAGGAAGATGGTCAGGGTCTGCAAGGTGATCGCGATCCGCAGAAACGAGAAGCTGCGCCGCGCCGTCGCCTGGGTGGCCATGTCACGGTCCCCCATTCCGCCCCCGGGGGCAGTAGATCGGTAAGGTCTCACCAGCCCGACGACGCGGGCCTGCGAAAGGTAAGGTGCGGAAGCGGTCGGGAGCACGGGGATGGCTGGGACGAGCACCGATGAGATAGCCGGTGAGCGGCGCCAACTGATCAATGTCGCCTACCGGTTGCTCGGTTCACTGGCCGAGGCCGAGGACGCCGTACAGGAGGCCTACGCGCGCTGGTACGCGCTGCCACCGAGTCGGCGGAAGGAGATCGTGTCCCCTGGCGCCTGGCTGACGACGGTGACCGGCCGCATCTGCCTGGACGTGCTCGGCTCGGCGCGGGCGCGGCGTGAACGCTATGTCGGCGCGTGGCTGCCCGAGCCGCTGCCCGAGTCGCTGCCGGGGCGCGCCGAGTGGGACCACGGGCATGGCACCGACCCCGCCGACCAGATGGTCCTGGACGAATCGGTGACCATGGCCTTCCTCGTCGTCCTGGAGACGATGACGCCCGCCGAGCGGGTGGCGTTCGTCCTGCACGACGTCTTCCGTTACCCCTTCGCCGAGATCGCCGGCGTCCTCGGCCGTACCGCTGCGGCCTGCAAGCAACTGGCGGCCTCCGCCCGGCGGCGGGTCGGCGACGCACGCGCCCCGGTGCCGGCGGCCGGGCAGGCCGACGTGGTGCGGCATGTCAAGAAGGCATGGGAGACGAAGGACATCGCGGCCCTCGTCGACCTCCTCGACCCGGCCGCCGTGATGACCGCCGACGGCGGTGGCATGGTCGATACCGTCCTGCGCCCGATAGAAGGCGGCGCGCGCATCGCCCGGTACATGGTCTCCATCGCCGACAAGGCTCCGGGGCTCGAACTCCTGGAGCGGTCGGTCAACGGTGTGCCGGGCCTGGTGGCCCAGCGTGCCGGCGTCGTCGTGACCGTAGCCTCGTTCGATGTCGCCGACGGCCGCGTCACCCGGATCTGGGCGGTCCGCAATCCGGAGAAGCTGCGGCTGTGGGCACGGACGGCTTGATACTCCAGTCGCCACCGCCCATCCGCGCCCGGCCGGTCCGCCGAGCGCTTGTCGTCGTCTCGATGCTCACGTGCCTCGGTCCGCTCGCGCTGACGGGCTGCACCCGATCGGACGGAGCCGCCGTCGCTACCGCTGGCCCGAGTGATACATCCGGACCGCTGATGGCGTGGCGGCGCGAACCGGTCAGCCGCAGGACACCGTGAGCGTGCCCAGGTGGGCGAACTCGGCGGTGACCGGGCGGCCCGGTTCCAGCGGGACCGCGTCGGTCATCCCGCCGGTGAGGACGATCCAACCCTCCTCCAGGGCCAGCCCTCGCTCGGCGAGGGAGTTCGCGGCGAGCGCGAGCGCCCGCGCCGGATGGCCCTGCACGGCCGCGCCCGTCGCGGTGTCCACCACCGTCCCCGCCACACTCAGCACGCACGCCTCGAGCGCGAGGTCGAGGCCGGCCGGGTCCACTTCCACGTCACCCACCACGAACTGGGCCGACGACGCGTTGTCGGCGACCACGTCGGGGAGGGTGAACCGGAAGTCGCGGTAGCGGCTGTCGATCACTTCGAGGCCCGCGGACACGCTCCGCACCGCCGCCATCGCCGAGGCCGGGGTGACCCCGGGGCCCTCCAACCGCCGACCGAGCGTGAAGACGATCTCGGGCTCCACCCGCGGATGGATGAGGCGCTCGGTCCGCACGTGCGCGCTGGCGTCGAGCATCATGCCGTCGGTGAGCCAGCCGGTCAGCGGGGCGTCCACGCCCATCCGCCGCTGCTTGGCGCGCGAAGTGAGGCCCAGCTTCACGCCGACGATCCTCTCGCCTCCGGCGACCCTGGCCGCCACCAGCTCCGACTGCACCTGGTAGGCGGTGCCGAGGTCCAGGCCGGGCCAGTCCTCGGTGATGGGGTGGCGCGCCGTACGGGTCGACTCCGCCGCGCGCAGCTCCTCGACGGCCCGATCGACCGTCCATGTGTTCGCCGTCATGGTGGCCAAGGTGGACCGGGGCGGCCGCGGCTTCCACCTGGCGTTCCCGCATACCGGAAATCCGGATAGTTGCGTCCGTCACTATCGGTCCTACGGTCACTCCAACCCGCCGTCGTGCCTTGAGGCGGGGGAAACATCCCAGGCTGGAGGAATCCGTCGATGAACAGACAGGAACTCAAGGTCGTCGGCGCGTCGGCCGTCGGCACGGCGTTCGAGTGGTACGACTTCTTCCTCTACGGCGCGCTCGTCCCCGTGATCGGCAGCAGGTTCTTCAGCGACTACGGCACGGCGGCGCAGACCGTGTTCGCGCTGTTGACCTTCGCCGCCGGGTTCATCGTCCGCCCGATCGGCGCGCTGGTGTTCGCCCGGATCACCGACCTGGTCGGCCGCAAGATCGTGTTCCTGATGACGCTCGTGCTGATGGGCGCCTCGACGGTCGCGGTCGGGTTGCTGCCCACCGCGGACGAGATCGGCATCCTGGCCCCGATCCTGCTGGTGACCTGCCGCATCCTGCAGGGACTCGCGGTCAGCGGCGAGTTCGGCGCGGCGGTCACCTACGTCTCGGAGTACGCCCCCGCGCGGCAGCGCGCGTACTTCGTCGGCTGGCTCACCGGCACCACGGCTCTCGCCTTCAGTCTGTCGCTGGGCGTGCAACTGCTGGTGCAGGCCGTCGTGGGCGCGGACGCGTTCGAGGAGTGGGGCTGGCGGGTGCCGTTCGTCATCTCCGTCGTGCCGCTCGCGCTTTCCGTGTGGATCCGCACCAAGCTGAACGAGAGCCCGATGTTCCTCAAGATGAAGGAGGGGGGCACCCAGACCAAGGCGCCGCTGCGCGAGGCGTTCGGCTCGCGGGCGCGGGTGCGGATGGTGGCGATCGTGTTCGTGATGGCCGCGACGCAGTCGTTCATCGGCTACCTGTCCACCGTGTACATGGTGACCACGATGAAGACCTACCTCAAGGCCGACTCGTTCACGGTCAACGCGATCTTCATGGTGATCATGTTGATCGGGTTCTTCCTGTGCGTCCTCGCCTGCCGGGTGTCCGACCGGATCGGGCGCCGGCCGGTGCTGTTCGCGGGGCTCGGGCTGGCCGCGCTGCTCGTGTTCCCGATCACCGGCGCCATCGTCTCGACCACGAACCCGGATCTCGCCCGGGCCCAGGAGAACGTGTCGGTCGTCATCCAGGCCGACCCGGCCGAGTGTTCCTTCCAGTTCAACCCCACGGGCACCGCCACCTTCACCTCCGACTGCGACCGGGCACGGAATGTGCTCCAGGCCAACTCGGTCACCTTCGAACGGCAGGACGCGACCGGTCCTACCAGGGTCCTCGTGAACGACACCCAGGTCTCCGGTGGCCCGCGGATGACGGACGAACTGCTGTCGGCGCTCAGGACGGCCGGATATCCGGTCGGCGGATCGGGCGGCACGATCAAGATCACCGGTTTCGGGGACCTCTTCAGCGGGCCCGTCCTCGCGGTCGCGCTGCTGCTCCTCGCGCTGGTCGCGTTCGCGCAGATGGCCCAGGGACCGGCCGCGACGGCGATGGCGGAGGTGTTCCCGACCCGCGTCCGGGCCACGGCGCTCTCGATCCCCTACCAGCTCGGCGTCGGCGTGTTCGGCGGTCTCCTGCCGGCGACGATGGTCGCCATCGGGGCCGAAGTGGGCAGCACCACCACCGCACTGTGGTACCCGGTCGGGGCCATGGCGCTGGGTCTGTTGATCCTGGTGTTCACTCTGCCGGAGACCAAGGGTGTGGATCTCGCCGATGTGCGCCTGGCCGGCGACGAGGCCGTGGAGCCCGTCGTACGCCAGGCCGGCTGATCGTCGCATCCGTCCCGGAACCGCATCCAGAAAGGTAAGGCTTCATGCCGATCATCGACGTCTCACTGCTGGCCGGCCGTACCGAGTCCGAGCTGCGCGAGATGATCTCGGCCGTCCACGACGCGGTCGTGCGCAGCCTCGGGGTCCCGCCCGAGTCGGTGCGGATCCTGGTGCGTGAGCTGCCGCCGACCCACTGGGCCGCGGGCGGCGAGACGATCGCCGAGCGCAGGGCGCGCTCCTAGGAAGCCGGGACGGGCCGGGGCCGACGTCGGCCCCGGCCGTCTCACGTCGCCGTCAGCCGCGGAAGTGCGTGCTGCTCCAGCCGCCGTCCACCGGGATGGTGAGGCCGGTGACGAACGCCGCCTCGTCCGACGCCAGGAACGCGACGACCCGCGCGACGTCGATCGGCTGCCCGACTCTCGGCAGTGGGCGCGACCGGGTCACCAGGTCGTCGAAGACACCGGCGGCGATCTTCGCGCGGGTCGCCGGGGTCTCGATCAGGCCCGGCGCCACCGCGTTGACCCGGATGCCGCGCCGGCCATACTCGGCCGCCATCTGGCGGGTGAGACTTGAGACCGCGCCCTTGGCCGCCGAGTAAGGCGCGGACCCCGCGACCCCGGTCAGCGCGAACGTCGAGGACGTGTTGACGATCGCCCCGCCCGCGTCGCCGAACGCGATCACCGCGCGGCGGCTGAGCGCGAACGTCGTGCCGAGGTTGGTCCGCAGGAAGAACTCGAAGTCCTCGTCCGTGGTGTCGGCCGCCGGGCGGTCCCCGGCCCTGCCCGCGATGTTGGCGAGCACGTCCGGCGTGCCCACGACCTCGGCGCAGTGGTCGAAGACCCGCTCGGCCGCGCCCGCCGAGGTGAGGTCGACGGCCAGCACGGCCAGCCTCGTCACCGGCCGCCGCCACCTCGTCTCGCCAGTTCCAGCAGGCCCTTCTCGTCGCGGTCCACGGCGAGCACCGCCGCGCCGCGGGCGGCGAACAGCGCGGCGGTCGCGCGTCCGATGCCCGACGCCGCCCCGGTGACGATCGCCGTCTTACCGCGCAGCTGCCCGTTCACGAATGTCCTCCCGAACCTCGATGCCATGCGCTCCGATGATGCGCGGTGGCTCGATGCCCGGCCACCTGCGGGCTTCCGCTCAATGAGAACCGGTCCTGGTGGCCGGAGCACGCGTCAGGTCAGTTTCGGACCATGGACGTACGTGGACTGCGGGTGACGTTCCCCTCCGATGGGGTCGCGCTGCTGGAACTGGACCGGCCGCACCGCCGTAACGCGCTGGACCGCGCGCTGCTCGACGGACTGCCCACGGTGCTGCGCGAGCTGGACGGCGACTGCGCCGTACGGGCCCTGGTGGTGACCGGGCGCGGCGGCGCGTTCTGCGCGGGCGGCGACCTGGACGCGATCGGCGACATGGGGAACGAGGCGCCGCGAGATGCCCGGGAGCGCATGACGCGCGAGTTTTCCGCCGCCGGGCTGCTGCTGGACTTCCACGCGCCGACCATCGCCGCCGTGGACGGCGCGGCCGTCGGCGCCGGGATGGCTTTCGCCCTCGCGTGTGACCTACGGATCGGCTCGCCCGGCGCGGTGTTCGCCAGCCCGTTCATCAAGATGGCGCTGGTCCCCGACTTCGGCGTGACGTGGCTGCTCACGCGGGCGGTCGGCGCGGCGCGAGCGACGGAGCTGGCGCTGTCCGGGCGGAAGGTGGCGGCGGAGGAGGCCGTACGGATCGGCCTGCTCGACGTCGTCGCGGACGACCCCCTCGCGCAGGCGCTCGGCCGCGCCGAGACGCTCGCGGCGGCGCCCCCCGAGGCGGCGAGGGCGACCAAGCGCCTGATCGCCGCGGCGGCCGGCGGCGGGCTGGCGGAGGCGGTGGACCGGGAGGTCGCCGAGCAGATCCGGGCGGTGAACTCTCCGGAGTTCGGGCGGCGGTGGGCGGAGTGGTCGCGCGCGGTGCGCGGCAGCTCTTCCCGGCGAATGGAAACCGGTCGTTGAGCGCACGCCGGTCGCGCGCGGAGAGTTACGGCACAGCGATAAAGAGGAGGACCAGCGTGGAATCGTTCGGACACGTCATCGCGGGCGAGGAGGTCGCCTCCGCCGACGGGACGGCGTTCGAGTCCGTGGACCCGTGGACGCGGGAGCCGTGGGCCACGGTGGCGCTCGGCTCGGCCGGCGACGCGGAACGCGCCGTACGCGCCGCGCGGTCGGCCTTCGACGAGGGTCCGTGGCCGCGGATGAGCTTCACCGAGCGCGGTGCGATCCTGCACCGCCTCGCCGACCTGCTGGACAAGCACACCGACGACCTGGCGGCGGCCGACACCACGGACATGGGCAAGCCGATCACTCAGACCAGGGGCCACGACGTCCCCCGCGCGGCGCGGAACTTCCGATTCTTCGCCGACCACGCGCAGCTCACTCCTGCCGAGACGTTCCCGATGCCGACGGGGCACCACGCCTACACCGAGTACGACCCGGCGGGCGTCGTGGCCGCCATCGCGCCGTGGAACTTCCCGCTCATGATGGCGAGCTGGAAGGTCGCGCCCGCGCTGGCATGGGGGAACACGGTCGTGCTCAAGCCCGCCGAGCAGTCGCCCGCCTCGGCCACCATCCTGGCCCGGCTGGCGATCGAGGCCGGCCTGCCGCCCGGCGTGCTCAACGTCGTCCACGGGTTCGGGCCGAGCTCGGTGGGCCAGGCACTGACCGAGTCGCCACTGGTCGACCGGATCACCTTCACCGGCGAGTCGGCCACCGGCCGGCTGATCTCCAGGGCCGCGGCGGCCAACCTGACCCCGGTGAGCCTGGAGCTGGGCGGCAAGGGCGCGAACATCGTCTTCGCCGACGCCGACCTCGACCAGGCGGTCGGCTGGTCGATCCAGGCGGTCTTCAGCAACAGCGGGCAGGTCTGCCTGGCCGGAAGCCGGCTGTACGTGCAGCGCCAGGTGTACGACGAGTTCCTGGCCAGGTTCACCGCCGCCGCCGAGGCGCTGGTGATCGGCGACCCGAAGGACCCGGCGACGCAGATCGGCCCGCTGTCCTCCCGGGAGCACTTCACGAAGGTGGCCGGCTATCTCGACATCGCGACGGCGGCAGGCGCGCGACTGCACACGGGCGGCGTGGGCGAGGGGTGGACCGTACGGCCGACCGTGGTGGTCGGCGCGGGACAGCGCGACCGGGTCACCCAGGAGGAGATCTTCGGGCCGGTCGTGGTCGTGCTCCCGTTCGACGACGAGGCGGACGCGGTGGCGGCGGCCAACGACACGCCGTACGGCCTGAACGCCATGCTGTTCACCCAGGACCTCTCCCGCGCCCACCGGGTGGCACGCGCGCTGCGGGTCGGCACGGTGTGGACGAACTGCTTCTTCGTCAGGGACCTGCGCGCACCCTTCGGCGGTGCGAAGGACTCCGGCGTCGGCCGTGAGGGCGGAACGTACAGCCGGGAGTTCTTCACCGAACCCAAGGCCGTCATCATGGAGATCTCGTGACGGGGGTCGCCGCACCGCGGCCGCACGTCCGACCGGCAAGGAGCACATCATGACCGACATCCGACCCGTCAGCACCCGCAACGCACCCACAGTGGGCTTCTCCACGGGGACGGCAGCGCCGCTCTCCCAGGCGATCGTGCACGGCGACACCATCTACTGCTCGGGCACCGGGCCGCTGGACCCGCAGACCCGCACCATCGTCTCCGACGACTTCGCCGAGCAGGTCAGGCAGACGCTCACGAATCTGGTCGCGGTCGTGGAGGCGGCGGGCGGCAGCCGGGAGACCATTCTCAAGTGCACCTGCTTCGTGCGCGACGTGGCCAACTTCCCGGTGTTCAACGCCGTCTACCGGGAGTTCTTCCAGGGAAACCCGCACTTCCCCGCGCGGACCACGGTCATCGCGACGCCGCACCGCACCGGGGTGCAGGTCGAGGTCGAGTGCGTCGCCGCCGTGATCCGGCCATGACCGACCTGGTCCTGCTCGGCGGCCGGGTGCACACGCTGGACGCGGGCGGCACGGTCGCCGAGGCGGTCGCGGTGACCGGTGGCCGGGTGACCGCGGTCGGCTCCGACGCCGAGATCGCACGCCTGGCCGGCCCCTCCACCAAGGTGGTGCGGCTGGCGGGCCGGGCCGTGATCCCCGGGCTGATCGATTCGCACTGCCACTTCGAGAACGCGGGCATGGACGGGCACACCGTGTCGTTCGCGGGTGTCCGCACGCTCGACGCCGCGCTCGACCGGATCGCCGCGCTGGCCGCCGGCCGCGAGCCCGGCGCGTGGGTGCTGGGACAACCGTGGAACCCTGCGCTCCAGCTCGCCGAAGGCCGCGGGCCCGACCGGCACGAGCTGGACCGCGCGGCGGGCGGCCGTCCGGTGTACCTGCCGGAGGGCCACGCCGCGACGGCCAGCACCGCCGCGCTGGAGCTCGCCGGCATCGACCCCGGCGGTCACGACGGCAGGCTGATCGAGGGCGCGGCGCACGCCGTCGCCCGCGTGGTGCCGCAATGGACCCGCGAGGAGCGGGCCGCCCAGCTCACCGCCGCCATGCGGGCGCTCAACCGGCGCGGGATCACCTCGGTCGTGGCGGGCGCCCTGCCGCCGGCAGACGTCGAGGTGATACGAGAGCTGGCCGAGGCCGGACGGTCCACCCTCCGCGTGGCCGCGATGATCACGCCCACCGGCGAGCTCAACCCGTCCGTCACGCTCGCGGACTGGGAGGCGCTGCTGGCCTCCGGCCCGCCCGCGCCCGTCGGCAGGCGTTACCTCACCCGGGGCGTGAAGCTCCAGGTGGACGGCGGCATGACGCTCGGCACGGCGGCCACGCGCGAGCCGTACCGCGCCGATCCCGGCTACCACGGCGAGGTGTTCGCCGGCAAGGACCGGCTGGCCGAGCTGGTCGGCGCGGCGCACCGCGCGGGCTGGGCGGTCGGCACCCACGTGGTGGGCGACGCCGCGATCGACCTCGCCCTCGACGTCTACGAGGCCACCCGGCACCGGGGCCTCCCGCCGGACGTGCTCATCCACGCCAGCCTGATCCAGCGTGACCAGATCGCCCGCGCCCGCGCGCTGGGCGTCCAGGTGGCCGCGCAGATCCCGTTCCTGTGGCGCAACCGGGTGGCCATCGCCGGTCACCTCGGGGATGCCCGCACCGAGGCCGCCGTGCCCCTGCGCGACCTCGTGGACGGCCTCGGGCTCGACGGCGTCGCGGCAGGCACCGACTATCCGATCAACGCCCTCGACCCATTCCAGAACATCTACGCCATGACGACCAGGCGCGACGCGGCGGGCGACGTCGTGGGCGGCGGGCAGGCGGTCACCCGGACGGAGGCGCTGCGCCTCTACACGACGTCCGGCGCCGCGCACACCGGTGAGCAGGGGGTGAAGGGCCGGCTGACCGTGGGCGCGCTCGCCGACCTGGTCGTGCTCGACGCCGACCCGCTCACCGCGTCCGACGACGAGCTCCGCGCGATCGAGGTCCTGATGACGGTCGTCGACGGCCAGATCGTGTACGACACCGGCCTGCTCGGCTGAGCAGCACACCAGGAGGTAACGATGCACCCCAGCCAGATGCCCATCGTCGAGTTGCGGAGGGCGGCCGACGAGCTACAGGAGAGCGGCAGGCGGGTCAAGGTGCTGTGGCAGGAGAGCGAGTCACTCGCCTTCCTCGCCCGTGGGCGCGAATACCGCAGCGAGTTCCACCTCAACCCGAGCGACGAGGTGATGTTCATGGTGCGGGGCTCCATGAACCTCCACTACCGCAAGCCGGAGGGCGGCTCGGACATCGCGGTGATCCCCGAGGGCGGGACCATCTTCACACCGACCGGCATCGCCCATTCGCCCCGGTTCGCGCCGGACGCGTTCGTGCTGGTCATCGAACGGCTCCGGCGGCCGGGCGAACTGGACCGCTTCCGCTGGTTCTGTCCTGCCTGCGATGAGTTCCTGCACGAGGAGGCCGTCCACGTCAGCGACTACCGCACCGACCCGGTGGCGGGCGCCTACCAGCGGTTCTACGGCAATCTCGACGCGAGGACGTGCAAGTCCTGCGGCACGGTCATGCCGGACGAGCGGCTGTGACGGCGATCGGCGAGCTGGTACTCGGCGCGCTGCGCGCCCACCCCGGACACGTCGCGTTCCGGCACGGAAGCGCCGAGCTGACCTACGGTGAGGCGGAGCGGCTGGTGCTTGGCGTGGCGGACGCGCTGGCCGAGTCCGGCCTGCGGCCGGGTGACACGGTGCTGCAGGCCCGGCCCAACGACCCGCTGCAGTGGCTGGTGAACGCGGCCTGCTACGTCGCGGGCCACCGGTCGGCGGCCCTGCCGCCCGGTGCCCTGCGCGGCGCGGCACTGGCCGAGCGGCTGGACCTCGTCGCGCCCGACGCCGTGCTCGCCGAGCCGGGCGACCCGGATCTGGACGCGTGGCTGCGGGCCCATCCGGGGGTCCGCGTGCTGACCGATCGTGACCTGACCGCCGCGCGGGAGCCGGGCCCCGCCGTACGTCCGGCCCCGCCCGCGGACGCGGTGGTACGGCTGGCGTTCACCTCCGGCGCCACCGGGCCGGTCAAGGGCGTCGAGCTGTCCGGCGGTGCGCTGGGCGCGGTGGCGACCACGCTGCGCGACACCCTTCCGTGGCCGGAACGGCCGCGTGTGCTGTGCCCGGAGTCGGTGTCCGGCGGCTTCGGCAACATGGTGCTGCCGACGCTGATGCTGGGCGGGACGTTCGTCATCCCGGAGCGTCCGGGCCCTGACGGGCTGCTGGAGGCCGCCGCCCGGCACCGCCCGTCCGTGCTGATGGCGATGCCGCCCGCGCTGCGCGCCCTGCTGGCCCACCCGGACGCCGCCTCACACGACTGGTCGTCCCTGGCGCTGGTGATCTACAGCGGGGCCTCGCTGACCGACGAGGAGGTCGACCGCGCGCACGCGCTTTTCGGCGAGGTGCTGTGCGGGGTGTTCGGCCAGGTCGAGGCGCCCAAGACGATCGCGTGGACCCACCCGGCCGACCACCTGGACCCGCGCCTGCGCTCCTCGCTCGGCCTGCCGTTCCCCGGCACCGAGGTCCGCGTGTGCGGCCCCGGCGGCCGTGACCTCCCGGCGGGGCAGGCGGGGGAGCTGTGGGTGCGCGGCGCGACCATCGCGCACACCTACGCCTTCCCCGGGGGCACGCCGGTCGTGGACGGGTGGCTGCGCACCGGCGACGTCTGCCGGCGCGACGCCGACGGCCGCCTTCACTACGTGAACCGCGTCCAGGACGTGCTGCGGATCGCGGACGCGTACGTGTGCCCGAGCGACCTGGAGGCGGCCGTGTCACGGCGAACCGGGCATCCGGCGGCGGTCGTGCCGACCGGTCCCGGGAGCGTCGCCGTCCTCGTCGAGGGCGAGAGCGTGCTCGAGAGCGTGCTCGAGAGCGTGGACGAAGCAGTGCGCGCCGCGCTGCGTGACGTGCCTGTCTCGATCGACGCGGTCGTCCCGGCCGAGCGGCTGCCGCGCGACTTCATGGGACGGCTCGACCGCGCCCGGCTCGCCGAGGCGGTCCGATGAGTGAGACTCCGCCGGTGCCCGGACGGGTGACCGACGTGCACGCCCACGCGCTGCCGACGCCGTTGCTGACCTGGCTGGCCGGCCGCGGCCTCGCCGACCTGTCCGGCCTCGAAGAGGGGGTGGTCAGGATCGACCCACTGGTGTCCGGGATACCGAAGGGCGCGCCGATCCCGCTGTCGCCCGCCCAGTACGACGTCGCCGAGCGGCTGGAGGACATGCGCCGCATGGGCGTCACCCGCCAGCTCGTGTCGGTGCCGCCGTTCGTGACGTGCGCGGACACCGTCGACGAGGGGGACGTCCTCGCCGTGGTCCGCCGGGGCAACGACGCGCTCGCCGAGTTGCTCGCCGGGCATCGCGGGGTGCTCGACCCGCTCGGGTACGTGCCCCTCGGCACGCCGGCCGCGCCGGACGAGGCCCGCCGCTGCCTGGACGAGCTGGGGTGCGCGGGCATCGCCATCGGCACCCGCGGCCTCGGCAGGGAACTGGACGATCCCGTGCACGAGCCGCTGTGGGAGCTCCTCGCGGACCGCCGCACGTTCGTCTTCCTCCACCCCAACAGCGTTCCCGGCGGCCCCCGGCTCGCCGACTACTGGTTGTCCCAGCTCGCGGGCTTCCCGATGGAGACCGCGCTCGCCGTCTCGCGGCTCGTGTTCGGCGGCGTCCTTGAACGGCACGACCTGCGGCTGTGCCTGGCGCACGGCGGGGGGTGCCTGCCGTCCCTGTCCGGCAGGCTGGACCTCGGCTGGTCGCGCAAGCCGGTCGCCCGCACCACGCCGCTCCCGCCGAGCGACTACCTGCGCCGCCTCTACTACGACACCGCCACCTTCTCGGCTCCGCTGTTGCGGCGGCTCGTCGAGGACTTCGGGGTCGACCACGTGCTGGTCGGCACGGACTATCCGTTCGAACTCGCCGACACCGACCCGCTCGGGACGGTCGCGGCGCTCGGGCTCGGGCCCGGGGACGCGGCGGCGTCCGGGCGGGGACGGCTAACGCGCTGCTGACCGGATCGACGTGACGGTGCCGGGCGGGCCGGCGGCCTCCGGCCCGCCCGCGTAGCCCTTGGCCAGCTCGCGGGAGATCGACATCGCCGCCAGCCGTAGCGCGGGCTCCACCGCCGCCAGCGACCGGGTGTGCGTGACGGTGTGCGAGACGACGGAGAGCGCGGCCACGACCCGGCGGTCGGGCCCGTGGATGGGGGCCGCTACGGAGACGGTCCCCAGCGACAGCTCCTCGGCGCAGCGGGCGATGCCGGTCTCGCGAATCTCCTGAAGCGACCGCATAAGCAGGCCGGGCATGACGATCGTGTGCGGCGTGTAACGCTTCAGCCCGGCGGCCAGCACGGCCTGCTGCAGCTCGCGGGGCGCGTGGGCCAGCAGAATCTTGCCGACCCCCGTGGCGTGCAGCGGCGAGCGCCCGCCGACGCGGCTGACCACGCCGACGGAGCGGCGTCCCCACACACGCTCGACATAGAGGACCTCGTCGCCGTCGAGCACGGCGAGGTGGACGTTCTCCCCCGTGGTCTCGTAGAGGTCGTGGATGAACGGCAGCGACACGTCCCGCAGGGTGCGCGGCTGCGGGCACAGCGAGCCCAGCTCCCACATGCGCAGCCCGATCCGGTAGGTCCCGTCGCGCTCCTTCTTCAACGCCCCCAGCTCGACCAGTTCGGTCGCGATGCGGTGCACCGTCGAGACCGGCAGCCCGGTGACGGCGGTCAGCTCCACGAGGCGGAGGGCGGGCCGCTCCTGGGAGAACGCGTTGAGCAGGGCGAAGACCCGGCTGGACACCGTCCGGCCGGCCTTGTGGGCGTCTCGTGGCGCGGTCATGGTGATAATCGTGGTTTCGGTCGTCGAAAATTCAGCCGTCCGGTTCACCGATGTTACCTTTCAGGGCGTCGCAGGTCACGGGCGAGTATGACGATCACGGCCGCCGCGACCGCGGTCATCGCCACCGCGAGCCCGCGCGGGTCGGTGGGCGTGGACGGGTCGCCGGGGGCGGACGCGCCGACCAGCCCGACCGCGAGGATCGCGCCGACGTAGCGGGCCGACTGGAACAGGCCGCCGACCACACCGGTCATACCGGCGGGCGCGCGCTCGTACATCAGTCTCTGCAGGCCGAGGTTGCACAGTCCGTACGGAACGCCGAGCACCACGCCGTCGAGCACGACGGCCCACACGGGCGTCGCCGCACCGAACGTCGTGATCGCGGCGACTCCCGCCAGCAGCAGCCCGCCGCCGGCCAGCAGGGTGAGCCCGACACCGAACCTGCGCATGACCGGCCCGCCGAGCACGGTCGCGACGACGCTCGTGGCCGCGATCGGCATGATCAGCAGCCCGGCGTGCGCCGCGTCGAACCCGAGCGCGGTCTGCAACCACGGCGGCAGCCCGTAGAACGCGCCGTAGTAGGCCAGGTTGAACAGCACGAACGTGCCGAGCACCGGCACCGGCCCGCCCGGCGCGGCGAGCGAGCGGACGTCCACGAACGGCTCGGCGGCACGCCGTTCCCACCACAGGAACCCGGTCCCGGCGACGACCACCGCGACCGCGCCCGGAACCGAGACCGCGGGGAGGGCGAGCATCACGGCCAGCAGGCCGACCATCGCCACCGCGAACAGGACGACGCCCACAGGGTCGATCGCGCGGACCAGGCCCCCGCGTGCGGGCCGCCGCTCCTCGGGGCCGATCGCGCGCCACGCCAGCACCAGCGCACCCAGCATGACGGGCAGGTTGACCCAGAAGATGGCCTGCCACCCGGCCCAGGAGGTCAGCAGCCCGCCGAGCACCGGGCCGACCGCCCCCGCGGTCGTGTTGACCGTCGCGACGGCGGACAGCCGCGCGACGTCGCCGTGGCGCCGGATGACGACCATCGCGCACGGGAACGCCGCCGACACGCCGGCGGCCTGCGCGCACCGGCACAGCACGAGCAGCGGCAGCGACGTGGCCGTGACCGCCGCCGCGGAGGCGAGCGCCGCCAGCGCCATCCCGGCCGCGAACAGCCTGCGTGGGCCGACGCGGTCCGCCACCCGGCCGAGCAACGGCTGGCAGACGCAGGCGGTCAGGTAGAAGACGGTGACGACCCACGTCGTGGTGGCCAGCGGCCGGCCGAGGTCGCGCTGGATGGGCGCGAGCGCCACCGCGACCATCGAGGAGTTGAGCGGCGCGAGCAGGGTGCCGCAGAGCAGCGCCGCGAGCGCCGTCCTCGTCCTGGGCGCCGCCGTACGGCGGTCGTCATGCCGCCGGGCCGCCGGCCCGCAGCAGCAGCTTGCCACGGACCCGGCCGTCGGCCAGCTCGCGCAGGGCGCGCGGCCCCTGGCCGAGCGGGAGCACGTCGTGGACGCGGTGGCGCAGCCGTCCGGCCGCCGCCCAGTCGAAGATCTGGCGAAGGTTCCGCTCGTGGACGGCGCGCTCGCGCCGTACGAACTCGCCCCAGAACACCCCGACCACGGAGGAGCCCTTGACCAGCGGGATGTTCAGCCCGACGCGCGGGATGCCGCCGGAGGCGAACCCGATCACGAGGTATCGGCCGCCCCACGCGACGGCGCGCACCGCCGCCTCCGCCACCGGACCGCCCACGGGATCGAACACCACGTCCGCGCCGGCTCCGCCGGTCAACTCCTTGATCCTGGCCTTCGCGTCCGCCGGGTCGCCGTAGGAGAAGGTCTCGTGCGCGCCGTACCGGCGGGCCGCTCCGCCCGCTCCGGCGTGGAGGCGCCCGCGATCACCCGGGCGCCGAGCAGGTTTCCCACGTCCACGGCGGCGGAGCCGACCCCGCCGGCGGCGCCGAGGACGGCGAGCGTCTCGCCCGCGCGCAGCCCGGCCCGCTGGACGAGCGCGTGATAGGCGGTCGAGTAGGCCACCAGGATCGCCGCGGCGTCCCGGTCGGTGACGTGGCCGGGCAGCACGGTGACCCGGTCCGCCCGGACCAGCACGGCGTCGCGGGCGCACCCGTACTCCTCGTTACCCGCCACGCGGTCGCCGGGCCGTACGGACGTGACCCCCTCGCCGACGGCCAGCACCGTCCCCGCGTACTCGCTGCCGGGGGAGAACGGCGGTTCCGGCCGCACCACGTGCGTGCCCGCGATGATCAGTGTGTCGTGGAAGTTGAGCCCCACGTGGCTGACCGCGACCACCACCTCGCCCGGTCCCGGGCGCGGTGTCGCCACGTCGGCCAGCTCCAGATCCTCGGGCCCGCCGAGCCGGGTGCAGACCAGCGCGCGTCCGCTCACTTCCCGCCTCCGGGCCCGAACACGACGCCGGCGGACAGGAAACCGTCCACCTCGTCCGCGGAGAACCCCGCCTCGCGCAGCACCTCCACGGTGTGCGCGCCGAGTTCGGGGGGCGCCGCGCGCAGACCGGGCAGCTCGCCGTCGTAGCGGACCGGGTGCCGAAGCACGGTCGCCCGCTCCTCGCCCACCGGGAACTCGGCGAGCAGCTCCTCCGCGGACACCTGGGGGTCGTCACGCACGTCGTCGTAGGTGGCGACCCGCTCGAACCAGAACCCGCGCGGCTCCAGCCGGGAGGCCGCCTCCGCGTAGGTCATCCCGGCGAGCACCCGGACCACCGCCGCGGTGTACTCCTCCCGCTTGGCCCGCCTGGCCCGCTGGTCGTAACCGGCCAGCGCGGGTGAGCCGAGCGCGTCGCCGAGATCGTCCTCCGACCCGTTCAGCGCGATCACCATCGACGCGTCCAGCAGCCGGTACACCCCGTAGGGGGCGTCGATCGACCAGCACGCCAGCTCGGCGGGGCGTCGGACGTCCGTCTCCGTCCTGCGGCCGGAGTAGTACAGCGCGAGCGATTCCGCCTGCAGGTCGAGCCCCGCGCCGAGCAGGCTCGACTCGACCCGGGTGCCCTCGCCGGTGGTCAGTTTGCGCGCGTAGGCGGCCAGCACGCCCATGGCGAGCAGCGCCGCGCCGTGCTGGTCCACGACGGGTGTGCCGGCCGCGGTAGGGCGGTCGCCGGTGACGTCCACCAGTCCGGTGCGCGCCTGCACGAGCAGGTCCACCCCCGGCCGCCCGGCCATCGGGCCGCGCGACCCCCAGCCGCTGGCCGAGGCGTAGATGATGTCGGGCTTGATCGTCCGCACCGCCTCGTATCCGAGGCCGAGCTTCTCCAGGGCGCCGCCCCGGTAGTTCTCCAGCAGCACGTCGGCACGCTCGATGAGCGGGCGCAGGACGGTGCGGGCGTCCGGATGCTTGAGGTCGACGACGATCGAGCGCTTGTTCCTGTTGACCGCCAGGAACGTCACACTGCGCCCGGCGGCTCGGATTCCTCCGCTGCCGATCCTGCGCTCCCACGACCCGCCGGGCGGCTCGACCTTGACGACGTCGGCGCCGAGGTCGGCCAGATACTGCGAGGCCGCGGGCCCCTGGACGAAGTGCGAGAAACTCAGGACCCTCATCGTGTCGATCATGTAACCTCCCGGCAGCGCGACCCCCCGCACGCCGACCGTAGGAACGCGGGGTTCCGGCACCCAACGTCGCGTTCCCGGTGGATGGAAACGCGCCACGCCGGGCGGGGCCACCGGTCCGGCACCATGGGCGCCATGGCGGAAGGGTTCTCCTCGACACGCGTCCGGCTCCCGGGACACGTGATCAATTGCGTGGTCGCGGGGCAGGGGCCCGCGGTGCTGCTCCTCCACGGGTGGCCGCAGACCGCCCACGCGTGGCGCGAGGTGGTGCCGCTGCTCGCCGGCCGCCACACCGTCGTGGCCCCCGATCTGCCGGGCTTCGGGGCGAGCTCGCGGCCGGCCGGCGGATACGACAAGCGCACGGTCGCGGGCATCCTCGCCCGGCTCATGGCCGCGCTCGGGCTGACCCGCTACCACCTCGTCGGCCACGACGTCGGCGGCCAGGTCGCCTACCCGCTCGCCGCGCTGCACCCGGAGGCGGTACGCAGCCTGACGTTCGTCGAGGCGGGCATCCCCGGCCTCGGCGACAGCCTCGCGGCGGCCAATCCGCTGACCGGCGGGTCCTGGCACTTCGGCTTCAACATGGTGCCCGACCTGCCGGAGTTCCTGCTCGCCGGCCGCGAGCGCGGCTATCTGGAGTTCATGTTCCGCCGCGACACGGTGGGCCTGTACGTCACCGACGCGATCGACGACGCGGCGATGGACGTCTACACCCGTGCCCTGGCCGCCCCCGGGGCGGTACGCGCCACGATGGGCTACTACCGGGCGCTGCCGGCCGACATCGCCGACAATCGCGAGCTGTGCGCCGCCGGGCCGCTGCGCGTGCCCGCGCTGGTCGTGGGCGCGCGGCACGGCGTCGGGCTCGGCTGGCTGGACACGGTCCAGGAGGCCGTGGCGGACGTGTCGGCGCGCTGGGTGGAGGAATGCGGACACTATGTGCCCGAGGAGCGTCCCGCCGAGCTGGCGCGGCTGCTGACGGAGGCGTGGCAGGAGGTCGAGGCGTATGACCGGCACGAGTGACGTGGTGCTGATCCACGGGGCCTGGCACGGGGCCGGGCACTTCGCGGCTCTCGCGAAGGAGCTGACCGCCATGGGCCATCGCGTCCTGGCGCTCGACCTGGCGGGCCACGGCACCCGGGCCCGCTTCCCGGCGAGCTACCTCACCAGGGACGTCGCCGCGCTGCGGGCAGAGGTGTCCCCCCCTTGCGGACCTGCCCCTGGACGACGTGGCGGAGGATGTCGTGGCCACGCTGCGCCGGTTCGCCGCCCCGCCGGTCGTGGCCGCGCACAGCATGGGCGGGGCGGTGGCCACCCGGGTCGCCGAGATCGCCCCCGAGCTGGTGGCCGGGCTGGTGTACGTCGCCGCGTTCGTCCCCACCCTGCTGGGTTCCTCGGGCGCCTACCTCGACCTGCCGGAGGCGAGGACCGCGCTCGGCGGGGGCCTGTACCTGGGCGATCCCAGCGCCCTCGGCGCCGTGCGCATCGACCCGCGCAGCACCGACCCCGCCTATCAGGACGAACTGCACGCGGCCTACTTCTCGGACCTCGACCGCCCGGGCTTTCTGGCCATGGCCGCCTCCCTCACTCCCGACCAGCCGATGTCGTTTCTCACCACCGCGACCGGCGCCACGGCCGGGCGCTGGGGGACCGTGCCCCGGACGTACATCCGCACCACCCTCGACCGCGCGCTGCCCGTCGCGCTCCAGGACGTCATGATCCGGCACGCCGACGAGCTGGCCCCCGCGACCGCGTTCGCCCAGGCGACCATCGAGGCGGGGCACGCCGTTTTCGCCGGCGCCCGGCCGAGGTGGCGGACGTCATCCACCACGCCCCCCGCCGGGGATGGCGGCGAGCAGCTCGCGGGTGAACGGCGCCTCGGGGGCGGCGAGCACGCCGGCGGTCGGGCCGGACTCGACGATCCTGCCGTCCCGCATCACCGCGAGCCGTCCCGCGGCGGCGGCCACCACGGCGAGGTCGTGCGAGATGAGCAGATAGGCCATCCCGTGCTTGTCCTGAAGGCGGCGCAGCAGCACGAGGATCTGGGCCTGCGTCACCGTGTCCAGGGCGGACACCGGCTCGTCGAGCACGATCACGTCGGGTGACGGCGCCAGCGCCCTGGCGATGGCGACGCGCTGGCGCTGCCCGCCGGACAGCGCCGAGGGCCGCCGCCGGGCGACCTCGGGGGGCAGGCCGACGTCCTCCAGCAGGCGCCGCACCCGTTCCCGGCGCTCGGCCCGGGTGCCCGCGCGCAGTGCCCGCAGCGGTTCCGCGACGATGCGGCCCACGCTCATCAGCGGGTCGAGTGACGCGTACGGGTTCTGCGCGACGAACTGCACCCGACCGGCCCTGACGGGTGCACCGTCCAGCAGCACGCTCCCGCTCGTCGGCTCGACGAGCCCGGTGACGACGCGGGCGATGGTCGACTTGCCCGATCCCGACGCGCCGACCAGCCCGAGCGTGCCCGCCCGGTCCAGCGTGAACGAGGCGCTCTCGACGGCGACTGTGCCGCCCGGATACACCTTCCGCAGGTCGCGGACCACGAGCAGCGGCTCTCCCGGGGCCGGTGCGGGCCCGGTGAGCGGCTGGGGGGCAGAGCGGAGCAGCAGCCGGGTGTAGGCGGCCTGCGGACTGCCGAGCACCTGTTCCGCCGGGCCTTCCTCCACGACGCGGCCCTCGGTCATGACAGCCACGCGGTCCGCACGGTCCGCGGCGACGCCGAGGTCGTGAGTGATCAGGAGGACGCTCGTGCCGTCCCTGGCCGCGACCTTCTGGACGAGGTCGAGCACGGTCTTCTGCACAGGGGTGTCGAGCGCGGAGGTCGGCTCGTCGGCGATCAGCAGCGCGGGTCGCCCGGCGAGCGCCATGCCCAGCAGCACGCGCTGCCGGAAACCGCCGGAGAGCTGGTGCGGATAGCGGCCGAGCACCGCCGCAGGGTCGGGGATGCCCACCCGGCCGAGCGCCTCTTCGAGTGCGTCCTCGCCCGGCCGGGGGGTGCCGGTCAGCCGCAGCGCCTCGGCGAGCTGGGCGCGCACGGTCATCAGCGGGTTGAGCGCGGTTCCCGGGTCCTGGGGCACGAACGCGATCCGCCGTCCGCGCAGCCGCCGCCACGCCCGCTCCCGCAGGCCGTCCACCCGCTCGCCGCCGAAGGCGACCACGCCCCCGGTCACCTTGGCCGTGTCCGGCAGCAGGCCGGCCAGCGCGTGCGCGAGCGTGGACTTGCCCGATCCCGACTCGCCGACCACCGCCACGATCTCCCCGGCCTCCACCGTCAGGTCGGCGCCGTCCACGGCCGGCCGGCCGCGCCCGGGCGGCCCGTAGCGGACGGTCAGGCCGCGTACGGCCAGCAGGGGTGTCATCGCGTCTCCGATCGCGTACGCAGGACGTGCCCGAGGTGGTTGACCGCGAGCGCCACCGCGGCGATGACGAGACCGGGCACGGTCGTCAGCCACCAGGCCGAGGCGAGAAAGGGACGTCCCGCGGCGACCAGCGAGCCCCATTCGGGCGCCGGAGGCGGGGCCCCGAAGCCGAGAAAGCTCACGGCGGCGACGGTGAGGACGGCGTTGCCCAGTTCGAGCGTCGCCAGCGCGGCGACCGGCCCCGCGGCGTTGGGCAGCACGTGGGTCAGCAGCACGGTGGCACGCCCGGTCCCGCACACCGCGGCGGCCTCGACGTACCCCGACCCGCGGACCCTGACGACCTCGGCGCGCATGACCCGGGAGAACACCGCTGCGGCCGACACGCCGACGGCGAGGGCCACCTCGCGCGTCCCCGGCCCGAGCACCGCCACGACCACCAGGATCAGCAGGAACGACGGCACGGCGAGCAACACCTCCACCGCGCGCATGACCAGGCCGTCCAACCGCCCCCGCGCGGTTCCGGCCACCAGCCCGATAACCGAGCCGGCGAGGACGGCGACGCCCACCGCGATGACGGCGGCCTGCAGCGAGGGGGCGGATCCGTGCACGACTCTGGCGAACACGTCCCTGCCCAGCTCGTCCGTGCCGAACGGATGCGTGGCACCCGGAGGCAGCAGCCGTTGCGTGAGATCGCCGCGCAGCGGGTCGGCGGGGGAGAACAACGCGGGCGCGAGCGCGGCGGCCGTGGCCGCCAGCAGCACGAGGGCCGACGGCACGACGCCGAGCCGCCTCACGAACGTCATGCGGCACGCTCCCGCAACCGGGGGTCCACCAGAGGGTGCGCCAGGTCCACCGCGAGCGTGAGCAGCGTGACGACCGCCGTGGTCACCACGACCAGGGCCTGCAGCATGGGCAGGTCCCGGGTCGTGACCGCCGACTCGACCAGCCGGCCGAGCCCGTTGCGCGCGAAGACGGTCTCCACCACGACCGACCCGGACACCAGCCAGCCGACCAGCAGCGCGGTCATCGTCAGCGCGGGCATGGCGGCGTTGCGCAGCGCGTGCGCCGTCACCGCCCGTGCCCGCGACGCGCCCTTGGCCCGCGCGGTGTCGACGTACGGCTGCCGCATCTCCACGGTCAGCCGTTCGAGGAGAACCTGCGCCACGAAGGCCGACGACGGCACCGCCAGAGTCACAGCCGGCAGCACCAGACCGGCGAGCCCGTCCTCGGCCCTCGCGGGAAACAGCGGCAGCCCGAACGAGAACGTTTGCAACAGCACCAGCCCGAGCCAGAACGTCGGGACGGACAGCGACAGGCCGGGCAGCGCGCCGAGCAGACGGCGCAGCCACACCCGCCGGGTGTGCGCGGCCCACCAGGCGATCAGGAAGCCGAGCGGGATCGCCAGCAGCAGCGCGCCGCCCGCCAGCGCGAGCGTGCGTGGCGCCGCCTCGGCGATCGTCGAGCCGACGCCCCGCCCGGTCTGAAATGACGTGCCGAAGTCGCCGTGCAGGGCACCGAGCAGCCCGTCGAGATAACGCTCGATCGCCGGGCGGTCCAGGCCGTACTCGGCGCGCAGCGCGGCCACCCGCGCCTCGTCCACGCCGTTCTCCGGGCCGATCATGATCCGCACGGGGTCGGCGGGAAGGAGGTAGAAGGCGGCGAAGGTGAGCGTGTAGGCCGCCAGCACCACGGCCGCCGCCTGCGCGAGCCGCCGCGCCACGAACCGGGTCATCTCAGCCCCGGATGTCCAGGAGGATCCGTTGCCCGCCGACCTCCTGGCCGGCGTAGAGCACCACGTTGCCCGGCCGGAGCCTGCCGAGCAGCGCGAGGGTCAGCGCGCGCTGACCCCCGGTCGGGATGACACCGCCGCCGGGCACCGCCACCTCCCCGTCCTGCCGGAGCACCGCGCAGCCCGGCCAGGCGGCCGCATCCCCCGGTTCCGTCGTGGCCTCCGCGGCGGCCGGGCGGGTGGCGTAGCGGTGGCCGCGCAGCGCGCGCCCGAGGTCGGTCGTCCATTCGTGGCCGTCGAAGCCCACCACCAGGCTGAGCGTGCGGGTGGCGCCGGGGCCGCCGGCGCGCCGGGCACCAGCCGGTCGGTCAGGCCGACCACCTCCACGTCACCGATCGCCCGCGCCGGGACGGACAGCGTGCTCGCGGTCTCCCCGTCCTCCTGCCCCTGGACGAAGTACGCCGTGTCCTCGGCGACCAGCGTCCCCTCGCGCAGGCCCAGGAGATACGCCGGGCCGAGCAGGTCGCCGTCGAGGGCGACCGGCGGCAGGACCACCGCGCCCCCGTGCTGGAACCCGTAGGCCCCCTCGGCGTACCCGCCCGTCACCGCCTCGGCGGCGAACCGGACGATCGCCGCGTGCGCGATCCGCCGGGTCATCACCTGGACGATGAACCAGTCGCGGGCGTCCCGGAGCCGGGTCAGGCCGTCGGCGTCGGCGAGCACCCGCACCCGCGACGGGTCGGTGAACGGGATGAGGGCGTCCCGCAGCAGCACGAGCTGCCACAGCCACTCGTTGTACAGGTTGCGCGCGGCGTGCAGGCCGGGCTCGCCGATGAGCCGTTCCACCACCGGGGGGATCCAGGCGTACCCCACGCAGTTGCTGTGGATGTCCAGCAAACCCGGCGCGCCCGTGCCGGGCGTGCTCCGCACCAGGTCCAGCACCACCTCGGAGACCGCGATGGCGTTGTCCCGCAGCTCGCCCCTGACGTCCTGGTCGGCGAGCCCGGCGTCCAGCCGCAGCGTGGCGTAGGGGCCGGACATGCTCAGGCATGCCTCCAGCCCGGCGATGAAGTCGGCCCTGGTGGCCTCCCCGCCGCCCGCGGCGGCGACCGCCGCTTCCAGCAGCGTGCCCGCGGCGGCGACGAAGGTCGCCGGGTCCACCGGGCGGCCTCCGGCGAAGTCGTTCCATGTCATGCCCGTACCTCCGCGTCCTGGAAGATCGGCCGCCCCGACGCGTCGAGGCGGACCCCTGTCACCCGCCCCGCGAGGCCGATCGACGAGGCCTGCTCGAAGAGCGGGATGCCGTGCCCGCCGGAGAGGATCGCCTCGGCGGCGGCGTCGACGGCGCGGGCGCGCTCGGCGGGATCGAGCACCGTGGCGATGCGGGCGATCGTGCTGTCCACCTCGTCCGGCCGGTGCGCCGCAGCGGGTTCGCGCTCTTCACCGGATACACGCTGGCGAGGACCGTGGGATCGCCTCTGGTCACCGCCCAGGCGACGAAGTCGTAGTCGCCCGAGCCCTGCCGCGCGCTGTTGGTGGCGTCGTCGAGCGGCGTCGGCCGCAGCTCGATCCCGGCCTCGGCGAGCTGCTGGGCCATGAGCTGATACAACGAGCCGTAGGGTTCGTTGGCCGAGTAGACCAGGTCGAAGGACAGCCGCTGCGACCCCTTGACGCGCACGCCGTCCGGGCCGCGCCGCCACCCGGCCGCGTCGAGCAGCCGGGCCGCCTCGTCGGGCGCGTACGCCAGGCCGGCCGAGCGGTCCTTGTAGCCGGGTGTGGTGGTGGCGAGCACGTCGGTCGCCGGGCGTTCGCCCGCCGCGAGCAGCGGCGCGAATCGCGACCGGTCGAGGGCGGCGCCGATGGCCCGCCGTACGGAGGGGTCGCGCAGCGCGGGTCGCGACTCGTTGGGCAGCAGCGTGTACACGATGCCGGGCCGGGTGGCGGACAGCAGCCGGGGACCTTGCTCGCCGAAGGACCGCTGGTCCTGCTGGAGCACCTGCAGGTCGGCGTCGAGCTGCCCGGACAGAAGGCTGCCGTGCCTGGCGCTCGGGTCGGTGACGATGGCGAAGGTCAGCGTGCGCACGCGCGGGACGCCTCGGTTGGCGGCCGGCGCGCCCGGCCAGGCGTAGCCGGTGCGGGCGGACAGCCGCACCTCCTCGTTGAGCGCGACCCGGTCCAGCACGTACGGCCCGGAGCCGGCGAGCCCGCCCGCGCAGCGCTGCTCGGGGGTCTTCCCCAGCGTGCCCGGGGAGAGCATGCCGAGCGTCACCATCGAGGTGGCCTGGAGAAACTGCGCGCTCGGCGCCTCGAACCGCACCTCGACGGTCTTGGCGTCGAGCGCTGAGGCCCCGGCGTACCCGGCGAGGTAGCCCGAGCCGAGCGGGGACCGCGCGCCGAGCTTGGCGATGTCGTCGAGGTTGGCGACGACCGCGGCGGCGTCCAGCGGTGCGCCGTCGCTGAACGTCACGCCGTCGCGCAGGGTGAAGGTGAACCGCTCGGCCTGCTTGTCGACCTTCCATGACGTCGCGAGCCACGGCACGATCTCTCCTGTGCGCGGGTCCTGGTCGGTCAGCGAGTCCACGAGCTGACGCGACACGTTGAGATTCTGGGTCTGCGGGGTCTGGTGCGGGTCGAGGCAGCTCACCGCCTGGGCCAGCCCCGCGGTGAGGGCACCCCCGGCGGGCCGCTCGGCGTTCGCGGTCGCGCAGGCCGCGGCCAGCACGGCGCAGCACGCGAGCACAGAGGTCAGTCGAAGCACGGGCCCCAGTCTGCGAACCGGCGTCCCGAAACCCCTAATTCCGGTTCCCATTGTATGGAAATCGCCTCGGGATTTTCGTTACCGGACCCGCAAACCGGTCGATCCGCCGACCGACCGGCTCGCCGGGCTCACGATCGACGACGCGTACGCGATCCAGCTCGGCCAGATCGACCGCCTGCTCGCGGACGGCGCGGTCGTCAAGGGCCACAAGGTCGGCCTGACGTCCGCGGCCATGCGGCGGCAGCTCGGGTGGACGCGCCCGACTACGGCCACCTCACCGACACGATGTTCCATCCGGAGGGCGCGCCGATCGACGTGTCGCGCTTCCTGCAGCCGAGGATCGAGCCCGAGATCGCCTTCGTGCTCTCCCGGCCGCTGCGCGGCCCCGGCGTGACCGCGGCCGACGCGGTGGCGGCCGTGGACTTCGTGCTGCCCGCGCTGGAGATCATCGACTCCCGGGTCAGGGACTGGCGGATCACATTGATCGACACGATCGCCGACAACGCGTCCTCCGGTGGCGTGGTGCTGGGCGGCACCCCGGCCCGGCTGTCCGGCCTGGACATCCGGCTGGCCGGATGCGTGCTGCGGCGCAACGGCGAGATCGCCGGCACCGGAGCGGGTGCGGCGGTGCTCGGCTCGCCGCTGAACGCGCTCGTCTGGCTGGCCAACACGCTCGGCGAACGCGGTGTGACGCTGGAGGCGGGGCACACGATCCTGCCGGGCTCGGTCACCGCCGCGGTGCCGGTGGCCGCCGGCGACATCGTCCAGGCGACTTTCGCCGGTTTGGGGTCGGTGACCGCGGCGTTCGGGGAGGATCGATGAGGGTCACCGCGGCGATCGTCGGGCCGGGCAACATCGGACCGACCTGCTGGTCAAGCTGCTGCGCAGCGACGTGATCGACGTGCGGTACATGGTCGGCGTGGACCCGGCCTCCGCCGGCCTGGCGCGGGCCCGCGCGCTCGGCGTCGAGGCGAGCGCCGAGGGAGTGGACTGGCTGCTGTCCCGGCCGGAGCCGCCGCGGATCGTGTTCGAGGCGACCTCGGCGCGGGCCCACCTGGCCAACGCGCCGCGTTATGCCGAGGCGGGATCCAGGCGGTCGATCTGACTCCGGCGGCCGCCGGGCCGTTCGTCTGCCCACCCGTGAATCTGCCCGAGCACCTCGACGCACCCAACGTCAACATGATCACCTGTGGCGGGCAGGCCACGATCCCGATCATGCGCGCGGTGGCGGACGTGACGCCGGTGCCGTACGCGGAGATCGTCGCCTCGATCGCCTCCCGCTCGGCGGGGCCGGGCACCCGGGCGAACATCGACGAGTTCACCGAGACCACCGCCCGCGCCATCGAGGAGGTGGGCGGTGCGGAACGGGGCAAGGCGATCATGGCTCCTCGTTCAACTACGGCTTCTCCGCCGTGGACGACGTCGAGCTGGTGCGGGTGGTCGGGGAGGCGGCCCGTGACGCGCGGATCGCGGTGCTGCTGCCCGGCCTCGGCACGGTCGCCGACCTGCGTCGTGCTCACGACGCGGGCGCGACCGTGGCGCGGATCGCCACCCACTGCACCGAGGCCGACATCTCGGTGCAGCACTTCGGCGCGGCCCGCGACCTCGGCATGGAAACCGTCGGCTTCCTGATGCTCGCGCACATGACCACCCCCGAGGCGCTGGCCCGCCAGGCGCGGATCATGGCGGACGCGGGCTGCCAGTGCGTGTACGTGATCGACTCCGCGGGCGCGCTGCTGCCCGACGACACGCGGGCACGGGTGGCCGCGCTCGTCGCCGAGCTCGGCCGGGACGCGCAGGTCGGGCTGCACGGGCACCAGAACCTGTGCCTCGGCGTCGCCAACTCACTGGTCGCCTATCAGGAGGGCGCCCGGCAGATCGACGGCACGCTGTGCGCGCTCGGCGCGGGCGCGGGCAACTCGCCGACCGAGGTGCTGGCCGCGGTGTTCGAGAAGATGGGAGTGCGGACCGGCCTCGACGTGCCCGCGCTGCTCGACGCGGCGGCGGAGGTGGCGCTGCCGTTCATCCCACGGCTGCCGTGGGCCGAGCGCACCGCGATCGTCCAGGGCTACGCCGGGTCTACTCGTCGTTCCTCCGGCACGCCGAGCGCGCCGAGGAGCGGTACGGCGTGCGGCCCACGAGATCCTCCGCGAGGTCGGGGCGGCCGGCTACGTGGGCGGCCAGGAGGACATGATCATCGACATCGCCGTCCGCATGTCGTCCGCCGCAGACGCCGGAAGCGGTGGCTTTCGTCTCGAACGGTGGTCCGGCCGCGGACCCGGGCCGGGGTGGACAAGGGGCGTTCAGACCACGGCGGAGCCGCCGAGCCGGGCCAGGGCCTGACGTCCTTCAGCCGCCCGGTGATCCGCACCTGCCCGTCGGCGGCCAGCGAGCCGAGGTCCCCGGTGCGGAACCAGCCGTCGGGGGTGAACGCGTGCGCGTTCAGCTCCTCGCGCACGTACCCGAGCATCATCTCCGGGCCGTGCAGCAGCAGTTCGCCCACCTCGCCCGGCTCGACGTCCCGACCCGAGGGGTCCACGGCGCGCAGCTCCACGCCCGGCGCGAGCCTCCCAACTGTGGGCCCGCGGGGAGCAGCCCGGTGGCACGTCCGATCGGCCACGACGTACCTGCACGGGCGGGAGGCGCGGCGCGCAACTGCGGTCTCCAGCCGGAAACCGGTTCCCGTTGGATGCGACGCTTCCGATGAATTCCGGATCGGTCACCCGGCATCGGAATGGGTGGGTCCGCTTACCGTTCCGCCGGGGTTACTTTCCGTGCGGGTCGGCCGCGTTGAGCGTCGCGACGACCTGGTCGTAGTCGCCGCGGACCTCGCCGTAGCGGAGGAACTTCACCCGTTCGACCTGGATCTCCTTCGCGTCCGGCTGCGACTCCAGCAGCCCGACGGCCTCCGCGACGAACTCCTCCAGCGGCATCGCGAACTCGCTGGTCTCCTGGCCGGGCAGCAGCGCGGTGCGCACCGCCGGCGGCACCAGCTCCACGACCTTCACGGACGTGTCCGCGAGCTGCAGCCGCAGCGACTCGCTGAGCATGTGGATCGCCGCCTTCGAGGCGTTGTAGCTGGGCGTGACCTTGAGCGGCGTGAACGCCAGGCCCGAGGACACGGTGACGATCGTGGCGTCCGGCCGGGTCTGCAGGTGCTCGACGAACGCGGCGATCAGCCGGATCGGACCGAGCACGTTGGTCGTCACCGTCTCCTCCGCGGAGGCGAGGAACGACCCGGGCCGGTGCCAGTCCTCGACGCGCATGATGCCGGCCATCGTGACCAGGACGTTGAGGTCCGGGTGCGCGGCCAGCACCTGCTTCGCGGCGGACTCGATGCTCGCCGGGTCGGTCGTGTCGATCCGTACGGTGCCGATGCCGGGGTGTTCGGCCGCGATCCGCTCCAGCAGGTCGGCCCGCCGGCCGCCGACGATGACGGTGTTGCCCCGTGCCTGCAGTTCGAGCGCCAGGGCGAGGCCGATGCCGCTGGTGGAGCCGGGGGTGAAGACGGTGTTGCCCGAGATGTTCATGGACCCAGTCTGGGACGGCGGATCCGGCGGTGGCAGAGAGCGCTCATCGGGGGATCGGCAATCCCTGCTTGGCGGGCCGCCGGACCTGCGCACGGAGCCGATACTCGAAAGCATGGACCGTGATGCGCTCGCCGACTTCCTGCGCCACCGCCGTGAGGCGCTGCGGCCCGAGGACGTCGGGCTCCCGCCCGGTGCCCGCCGCAGGGCCGCCGGCCTGCGGCGCGAGGAGGTGGCGTCGCTGGCCGCGATGTCCACCGACTACTACACGCGGCTGGAACAACGGCGCGGCCCCCGGCCCAGCGAGCAGATGCTCGCGTCCCTCGCCCGCGCGCTGCGGCTGACCACCGACGAACGCGACTACCTGTTCCGGCTGGCCGGGCACACCGCCCCGGCGCCGGCGTCCACCGCGACGCACGTCGCCCCCGCGCTGCTGCGGGTTCTCGACCGCCTCGACGACACCCCGGCGCTCATCCTGTCCAACCTGGGCGAGACGCTGGTGCAGAACCGGATGGCCGCCGCCCTGCTCGGCGACCACTCCGGCTACACCGGGTTCGCCCGCAGCGAGGTCTACCGATGGTTCACCGACCCCGCGGCGCGCCTGCGGTACCCGGAGCACGACCGCCGCCGGCAGAGCCGCGCTCAGGTCGCGAACCTGCGCGCCGCCTACGGCACGATGGGTCCGCAGTCCCGGGCCGGCGAGCTCGTCCGGGCGTTGCGGAAGGCTAGCCCCGAGTTCGCCGAGCTGTGGGACCGGCAGGAGGTCGCGCGGCGTTTCGAGGACCACAAGACGCTCGTCCACCCCGAACTCGGCCCGATCGAGGTGGACTGCCAGGTGCTGTTCACCGAGGACCAGTCCCAGGCGCTGCTCGTCCTCACCGCTCCGCCGCACACCGAGGCCCACGAGAAGCTGCGCCTGCTCGCCGTACTGGGTCACGAACGTTTCCCGGCCGACGCACCGCCGTCCTGAGCGCGGTGGGGAATGATTCCTCCCGTGTACCCCGACGACAGCGTGGCCGCCCGGATCTACCGTGGCCTGCGCGACGGCGACCTCGCCGCCGGCCCGGTGGTGGAGCTCGCCTGCCTGATGGAGGAGGGCGGCCTGAGCCGACCTCCCGTACGGGAGGTCCTGGAACGCCCGGCGGCGGAGCTGACCGCCGAGGACGTCACCCGCCTCGGACGGGCCCTGCTCGCCGCGCTGGATTTCCAGCCGGGTTTCGACCTGGCGCCGGAACTGTGGACGGCCCTGGAGACGGCGGTGGACGTCGTCCGGGCCGACCTGCGCGCCTTCGGGATCGATGGCTCGCTCGAACTCACCGTCCCCGACTGGGACGACAGCGGCTGCGCCCGGGTGGCGTTCCGCGGCTGCCACGGCTCACCCCCCATCTGGCCGCGCACCGGCGAGGATCCCGGGCAGGCGCTCGCCGAGATCGCCGACGCCACCCAGGACGCCGTCATGGAGGTCATTTGGGGCGTCTGGCCCACCTGCCCGGACCACGGCCTCGGCCTGCACTCAGAACTGGTACGGGGCGCGGCCGTGTGGCGCTGCACGGGCGGGGGCGCCCACACCGTGGCCGCGATCGGCGGACTGCGCCCGTCACCGGGACGGCGGCGCCGGCCGCGCGGCCACGGCGGGTGAGCGACCGCGACGAGCTCTTGGCCGACACGGATCGAGGGCTCTGCGCTTCGGGTGGCCCGTGATGTCGTACGCCCGTAACGGGTTTTATCGGCAGTGGGCGCAGCGTTCCGCTCAGCCGCCTGTCCAGGATCGTCCGGCTCGGTACACTCGGCGCTCTTGTCAAGATCAAAGCACGGAGCCGAAATGCCGAAGCCTCGCAAGGTCGGTCCTGTCGGGTGCCTTGCTCTCGCCTATTCCGCCCTTGTGCTGGCCCTGGGTGTCTACTCGATAGTGGTCCTGCTGACGGTTCGGGATCCGATTCTGCTTTCTGGGGTAGCGCTCATCTACCTCACGTTCCCCCTCGGCTGGTTGATCTGGCAGGCATGGGACCTGCTGCCGGTCGAGCTGACGAATCCGATCGTGCTCACCATGCTTCTCATGGGTGCGGGATGGTCCCAGGCATGGTTGGTCTCGCGCCTCCTGCGTCGGCTGGCTCGTCGGAGCGGATCCGCCTGGTAGTGCTTTGTCAGGTCGGCCTTGCGACTGGTCGGTGCCGGTGTGCAGTGGTGCGATGCCGGCCTGACCCCGAGCACCTCGCTCATGTCCGGCAGCAACTGGAGTCCTTCGCCGCGGAGATGTTCGCTCCTACGGGCCGGCAGTGACCCGCGGGCGATCAGCCTGGAGCCGGAGCGCCCCCGCCGGAGGCATCGAGTTCGTTTTTCGCGCTTCGCGTGCCCCTTGACCGCCAGGCGGTAACTGTCGATTGTGTAAGGACGGTCCACTACCTGCTGAGCCGGCCGGGTGGGACAGTGAGCACTATGAACACGGTCCTTAATGTCATCTGGCTGATCTTCGCCGGCCTGTGGCTCGCATTAGGCTACGTCGTGGCGGGGATCATCTGCTGCGTCCTCATCGTCACCATCCCGTTCGGCATCGCGTCGTTCCGGATCGCGGGCTACGCCCTGTGGCCGTTCGGCAGGACCGTCGCCGACAAGCCGTCCGCCGGCGCGTGGTCGGTGCTCGGCAACGTCATCTGGCTGCTCGTCGCCGGGATCTGGTTGGCGATCGGGCACATCGTCACCGCGATCCCGCTGTTCATCTCGATCATCGGCATCCCGCTGGGGATCGCGAACCTCAAAATGATCCCGATCTCGCTGATGCCGCTGGGCAAGGACATCGTTCCCGTAAGCCGCGGATAAGTGACCCGCGTGGGTCTTCTCGGAGATCGAGCGCGTCCCATGCCCGGGAACGACCGACCTGCCGAAGTTCCTTGTGTAGTACAGGACGCCGCGCCACCGGCTGTCCTCTGTGGCGGAGCGGCTTCAACACCCGTAGGGGTACGGCGTGCTGGTGGATCATGGCCGCCCGGAGTTGTCGTGTCCATCTGGGCTATGAGGTCCTTGAGTCCCGCGCCCGACTCGGCCGCGAGGTGCGGTGCCGATAGGACGATCACTGAGTCCCCGCGATCCACCTATCTGGCACGGCCTTGGTCTGCTCGGCTTGTCCCGGGTCGATGGCGGGCGGGGTGATCAGGCCCCCTGCCGCAGCCAGCTACGGCCGGCCGGTTGTGCACCAGGCGTTCGTCCTCAACGCCACCGGGCAGCAGTCGATAGGAGCTAACGAATGCACTCTGAACCGTACGAAGGTGCTTCTCTCAGGGTTTGGAGGGAGCGGTTGCGCCACGTCTACTGGATCGGCGGCGGGAGTGGAGCCGGAAAATCCACCATCGCCCGACGCATCGCCGATCGGTACGGGATGCGTCTGTACGATACCGACGCGGTCATGCGCGACCACGCCCGCTGCATGCCCGTGGAACAAGCTCCTTACCTGGGCAAGTTCGCTGCCATGGACATGGACGAACGCTGGGTGGCCAGAAGTCCGCGCGAGATGCTCGATACCTTCCACTGGTTCCACGGCGAAGGATTCAAGCTGATCGTCGAAGACCTTCTAGCCCTCCCCGCCGACCTGCCGGTGGTCGCCGAGGGATTTCGGCTGCTGCCCGAGCTCGTCCAACCCCTGCTCGCCGAATTGCGCCATGCCGTGTGGCTGCTGCCGACTCCCCAGTTTCGCCAGGCGGTGTTCGACAGCCGTGGCGGACCGGCATGGGGATTCCTCGCCAAGACTGGTGACCCGCAGCGGGCGCTGCAGAACCTGCTCCAGCGCGACGCACTGTTCACCGATCGGCTCAGCAAGCAGACCCGGAATCTGGGCCTCTACGGGCTCAGGGTGGCTTCCGGGGACACCGAGGAAGATCTCGGACGGCGGGTCTCCGCGGTGTTCGGTCTTGAGACGTAGGTGGTCGACGCGAGGTTCAGCGGCCGAAGCCCATCGGCATTTCCAGTCGATGCCGAGGCCTACAAGCAGCGCAACCTGGTCGAGCGCTGCTTCGGCAAGCTCAAGCAGTGGCGGGCCATCGCCACCCGCTTCGACAAGCTCGTCAGCCGCTACCTCACTGGCGTCACCGTCGGCTGTCTGATGCTCTGGCTCCGAATGGCATGCTAATGACACGCGGAGATCAAAGCGCCCCGAAAACAATCAAGGCCCGGGCGGGGATCTACTCCCTGACCGGGGCCTTCGTGGGTGGAGCGGGTGACGGGAATCGAACCCGCGCTGTCAGCTTGGGAAGTCTTTCTAGATCATGCCCTCTGAGCTGGGAGAACGTTGACCTGGGCCTACGGCGGTCGAGTCACCGTGAGTTACCGCAGCTTCCCGCTGATCGCTAACCGAACGGGCACGCATCGGGCACGGCTGCATGACAGTGAGCCCTTTTCATCCTGAGTAGCGGTCGTCTTCGACGGCTTGCAGGACGAGGACGGCTTGCACGATCGGGGTGGCGCGGTGCGGGCAGCAGCGGAGCTTTGACAGCAGCCTCCACGCTTTCAGGGTCGCGACGGCGCGTTCGCCGAGGGCCCGGATGCGCGCGTGCGCTCGGTTGACCGCTTTCTGCCCGCGCGACAGCCGCGGGCGGTGTCGGCGGCGCTTGAACGGAGTGCGGACCGTGCCCCCCGCGCCTTGGTAGCCCTTATCGGCAAAGGTCATGACGCCGTTGGCGGTCAGAGCATCGATCAGGCCCACGATGCGGGCTGCCGTCAGGTCGTGCACGGCCCCGGGGAGAGCCGGAGAGGCCCATACCAGGCGGCCGGCGGGATCGGCGAGAACCTGGACATTGACCCCGTGGCGCTTGTGCTTGCCCGAGTAGTAGGGCTTCTGGTCAGCAACCCGGTCGATCGGGATGAGCGTGCCGTCGACGATGGCGTAGGCCAGCCGGGCGGCCCGGAGCGCGGCAGCCTGCACATCGTCGGCCAGGGCGGCGAGCAGGTCGACCGACTCGCGCACGTACCGCCAGGCGGTGGTGGTTCCGATCGCGAAGCCCGCGGCAAGGCGAGCGTAGGTGTCCCCGTTACGCAGGTGAGCCAGCACCAGCAACGCCTGCTGTCCTGGCTGCAGGCGCCGCCACCGGCTGCGGCGCTCGGCGCGGCGGACGCGGATGAGTTCGGCGAGATGGGCAAGGGTGCGGTTCGACAGGGGAATCGCGGCAGGGTAAGACAGCATCGAGGCTTCCGGTTGGGGCATCGGATCTTGGTCGACTGCTGTCTTACCGGGAGCCTCACCTCACCCCCAACTCCTCCTGCCCGCCCGCCTCCTGCCACCATCCTGACCAGCGCGATCAGGATGAAAATGGCTCAGTAGACGGCCGGGTTCCACGGCTATGCACTTGCCTGACACGACCCTAGGACTACGACGAGATGCTGCGGTCCCGGCCGCAACTCCAGCCACGCGCACTGTGGGGTTACTCAGCTAGAGCTTCCCGTTTCTAGCTGCCGGCACTGTTGGCCGTTCACGGGGCAAGCAAGGTCGCAGATTACGCCCCAGCAGGCACTATCCTTTTCGGGCAGGTTTCTCGTTGCTTAAGAGTTGCCGATAACCTGTAAAATGGCGTAGCGATCATGGTGCTTGGGTAACAATGGGAAGTCGACGGCCCTGGCCCATAGCCGTGAGTGGGGGTATATCGATGTGGGGTCCCCTAGCCATCACGACTATTCTGGTCAGCACTTTATCTGGTATTACGGCCATTCTAAAAGTTGGCACAAAGCTGGCCTATCGGGACGCGACAGGCATAGGCCTTGACCTGGAGATACCTAATCGGTGCGAAACCTCTGGTTGTTCTAGGTTCAGCATGTACCATATGCGCACACTGGTTCCCTGTATCGAGGTCTGTGCGCCCCAAATGATCAAGAAGAATGTGAAGCGATACGCCCCCCCGATCCTATTTCCATTTGCGGTAGCGGCCCTGTCCGCGATTGCAGCGATGAACCAAGGGCCTGTTCGCGTCTATTGGACGTTGGGCTCCCTCGGCATGATCATCGCTAACGGCGTATACAACGCACTTCAGGAGCGCGCAGCTGCTACCGCTCGCGATCGAGCGATCGAAGCTTATGCTGAGCTTCATACAACGCTATTTGATGGCGGTCAGCCGCTTGTCAGGGCGCTGGGTGACGTAGCGGGAGCTGAGAGTCGTGATAAGAGAAATCACGCGATAAGCATACTTATAAACCGCACGGTCGCACTTGCGCAGACGGAGTTGGGCCGCAGAGCGAGAAGTATGGGAGTTAAGTGCAATACCCGGGCGGCCTTCTATCGGCTTGCTCATGAATCCCCTGATGGTAATGGAAAACCGGGGCAGGTAAAGCTTGTACGCGAATATTACGAAGGGCGATCGAGGGATACGGCACCGCGAAACGACTTCGTAAAAGATAGAAGTGCGCATGATAATGAGGCAATACTAATCGCCGAGAACGAGAATGCGACTCTCGTGGCGGATCTCGTAAATAAACCTCCGGCCCACTTTCAAGATAATATGGGGAGAAGCTATAAATCTTTTATAGCTGTTCCGGTGCGCGCTTGCGGGAGGAGTTACGGGCTACTTACGGCCGACTCTGACGAGGCCAATAGTTTAGGTGAACTCGATAAGGGTTTTCTTATCCTGATGGCAGGGCTGCTTGCCGCAGGTCTCGCGCAAGTGGAAAGTGAAAAGCTGGCCGATATTGACACGGGATCTCTAGGTTCGGGCTCCAGAGACGTCAACGGTCAAACCGCATCAACTGGCCAGAATGCGACATGATGGAAAGGGTTGTAACTAGTTTAGGAAAGGAAGCAAGAGATGCAGATTTCACATCTCCGTTCCTCGGTCTCTTCAGAAGAGCCAGAGTCGGAAAGCATACCACTTATATCGCAGGAGGGCCTGGACTTCCTTACCGGCAAAATCACTGCAGAGGAGTATATTAGTGATGGCCGACGGCGTGCACAGACGCAAGCACGTGAAGAGATAGCAGCAGCTACCAGCCAGCGGCCTCTGGCACTAGCAGTGCCGATCAAATGGCTTTGGATTTCTCTAAGCCTAGGCTACTTCGCTGTCGCCATCTTCTCCTTCGCGAGGTCTGATACGCAGTTTGGGCTAGTCTCCCTGATCACGGCAGCGGGGTCGGTGGCCGGGAGCCTCGTGGCGCGAAGTCGCAGCCGAAAATCCGGGAAGTTTTAATGAAGGCTGAACGACGGGTGTGGTGACAACGGCGTCACTCAGGATGCAACGGGAGTTTCCAGTCTACTCGTGCGTGCCTCTATGCCTGCCTGCAAGGCTCACCTTAAACTGCTTCGACCAGCTTGTGTGGCTGATATCGACAATGAAATTACACTCAGACAGAAGCTGGCTTGCAGCGGCGGTGTTCGTTTTGGCTCTGTATGCCAGTTCTGGACCAAGGGCCCGAGTGAGCGCTTAATTAGTGTAGGGGCCGTAAACGAAAGGCGCTTTTGCATGGCATGGCGCGCCTGCCTGATCACCCCGTCTGCCGTCGACCCGCCCGAAGGGAAGCGGGCCAAGGCCGCCGGGTCCAGGTGGAGCGCCCTGCTGGACGAACGACCTGGACCCGGCGGCCTTGGCCTGCTCGGCTTGTCCCGGGTCGATGGCGGGCGGGTGATCAGGCCCCTACCTCAGCCACCTACGGTCAGAGCCAATGCGCGGTCCTGGGCGATCACCCCGGAGCCGGAGCGCCCCCGCCGGAGGCATGGTTGTCCCGGCTTCGCCCCGCTACAGTCGCCGTCGTGGCTCAGGATTTTTCACCCCTCGATCGGCTTACTGTCCTTGTTCCTCCGTCGCCACGCCGGTGTTTGGCACCCGTAATTGGGATGAGGTCTTCGCTGACCTTGGGCTCCGGCTTCCGGCCGATTATGTCGCATTCGTTGAGCGATATGGGAGCTGTCAGTTCGCTCGCTGGCTCGGCATCAACGACGAGCGGATGCTCACACCAGAGCAGTGTGCTCTAGCGTCGCTGTCAATGGATCATTACCGGGACCTCAGGGAGGATTCACCCGAAGGCTTCACGCTGGCCATGTGGCCTGAGCCTGAGGGGTTTTATCCGTGGGGCTCCACCATCGACGGTGACTATCTCGGCTGGATGACGGTAGGTGCTCCGGAGGAGTGGCCGGTGATGCTCATCCTTCACGGTGACCAGGAGATAGAGTTCTCAGAGACTATGACCGAGTGGCTGGTGGGGTGGGCTTCCGGCACCCGGTATGACAGCAGTGGGTTTGCTTCTGGGGCCGAAGGCCATCCACTGATTTGTGAACCGTGGGCCTAGGGCCTCTCTCGTTCGCGCGGGCCGAGCCGGCGCACGCGAGAACGGCCCCCAGGCCGCACGCGCAGCGTGCGGCCGAGCGTAGGCCCGCGCGGTGGCGGCGCGAAGCGCCGCCCTTGATTTCTATGAGCGTAATTCGGCAACTTCGTGCACTGCGGGCTCACTACTCGGATTGCTTCCACGTAATCCCGGGCCACGACCGAGGATCCCATATATCTACAGGGTAGTCTCTTCTGACGCGCGTGTGACGAATCGACCACATTCCTGGCTGTCCCGGTGGTTGCAGATACCGCAGTATCGCCGACGGATGGGCGCATGAGTCAAAGCTGATACTTCCGTGAAGCCAGGCAAGAAGTCGAGTTAATACGTTATCTAATGAATACCAACACCATCCGCTGATGTCTAAGTCGCCAAGAGGTGTTTTGGTGGGGTATCGGGAACGGTACTGCTGGTTGCCGTCGCCGTAGTCGATGCAAGCTCCCTTCTTCAGGATGAAGACGGCATCGACCGGTGACGAAATCTTATTACCGTCATCCGTGTAGGTCGTCGCCTCTGCCAATCTGGCTATCAGAGTCTCGGCGGCGACCCTGGTTTCAAATGCGACCACGAAGAATGGCGCGCTGGTCACCTCTAAAACTTCCGTTAGTTGATCATCTGTACCTTTAGCTACTCTATTGTGCAGATCCTTAAACGCTCTGCCCTTCTGTAGGGCGTCATCGAGATCTTTGTGTGTGAGGCAAGATTTGACCTCTCCTGCGGCGGCTACTCCTTCTATCAGGTAGACCCCTGGCTCATGTAGGCCATATTGGAAAGGGTGCCAGGTGTTGGTGATGACGATGTCTGTCTGATGGGAAACCTTACTAGAGCTGTCTATAATCTCTCCGGTGCCGACAAATGAGAGTAGTGGTAGATGTTTTCCGAGGAACTCGCGAACCGCTGCCTCTACCTGATCTCCTCGTAGGCCGGCATGCTGGAAGGATGCGCGTGCATGCTCTAGCGTCGACATCAGCTGTTTTTCGAGCAGGGCTAATCTTTCGGGTAGCATTTTTGAGCGTGGCGCCTTCTTTTGTAGTGTTCTTAGTCGAGCAGTTCGGGACGCCGGGTATTGAGTGCTCGCCGGGCCATCACATAGCGTTCGTGGAACTCATCCGCAAGGGCTTCACGGCGGTAGCGCTGGCGTAGGACGCGGTCAAGGTCCCCGGCTCTGTTCACGAGGTCAGTGAGGGACTTGCGTTCGATGTCGAATGCGGTCATGCCTTGATCTACGGCAGCATCAAGGTCTCCGCGTCGGGCGTGGACGATGCCGAGATCTATGTGAGCGTCGGCGACCCGCATAGGAGCGTTTGAGGTGCCGTCCGGTCGGGTGTGCATCTGGATCGTCTCCAGGGCGTGTTCCTCGGCCCGGTCGTTGTCTTCCAGCCAGGTGTAAGCGGTGGCGGCGTAGAACACCCACTTGGCGTGGTCGAACACGAAGTGGTGGTCCGGGTTCTCGGGGATCGGGAGCTTGGCGAGGATGTCGGCCCCGCGCGACAGTGCCTTGTCGGCCTCGCGGCGGTCGCCAATGCGGGCCAAGCCGCGGGCTTCTTGCAAGGTGAGCTGTACCTGTGCGCTGGATTGCCCGGCGAGGGCCTGGCCCTGGCGGGCGGCGGTGACGACGTCCTCGTATCGGCCTTCGACCAGCGCGAACCACGCGGACATCTCGTGTGCCCAGCCCATGAGTTCGCCGTGTCCGACCTGGCGGCCCATTTCGTAGGCGGCCTGGCGGGCCGTCTCGGCTTCCTCGCGCTCGCCCAGGTCGTAATGGACGCAGCCGAGCAGGGCGGTGAGCCATCCGGTGATGACCAGTAATTCGCGGTGCTGGTCGAGTGTGATCCTGCCGGACAGGAGCCGGGTCACCTGGGCGAGGCGCTTTTGTGTCCGGTCGCGCAATGTCGCGGCGGGAACGACCGGGTAGGCGCGGCACAGCAGGTCGACGGCCTCGGCGAGGGCTTCGAGGGTGCCGGTTCCGACATCGGACGCCTGGAGCTGCTGGGCGAGTTCCATCGTGCCGTACAGGTCGGCCTCGGCTCGCAGAGCGTCGACCGGCATGATGTGTGCCTCGATGAGGCGGCTATTGCCGTTGCCTCTCTTTGTGGGCGAGAAGCCGAGATCTTCGGGCTGTAGTCCGGTGGCTTGCGTCAGTGCGAGCCGGAATGGTGCGCGGGGCCAGGAGACTTCGCCGGCTTCCCATCGTCGGATGCGTTCTTCATCGACGGCGAGGCGTTCCTTGATGCCCACAGGGGTCCGGTTAATCCGCTCGGCGAATTCGGCGCGGGTGAGCTGTTGCGCGTTGCGCCATGCGCGGAGTTGGACATTCGGGATGCTGTCTGGCATCTCGGGGTCTTCCTCCCGTCGGGGGGTCATCAGGGGGTTAAGAGGGGGGCTTTTCGGGGGTCCTATCGCGCTCGCTTTGCCGGTGGACTTGCCATCAACCAACCACGGTACGTCAAGCGGCTTCCCGCCACAGGGAACGCCGGATGAACGAGGAGATGGCGACGGTGACCCGGCCAGACGAGAACAGCGAGGCAAGACCCTGTCCTTCGTGTCGGGGACGTGGCACCAAGCAGTGCCATTCACGCCGTCAGCTCGTCGTCGGCGGCGACACCAGTGACGATCGCGACTCGGGTGGGGAGCGGGAGTGCCTCGACTGCCTCGGAAACGGCCGGGCCGAAGGGAGCGGAACATGAACCCGATCGAGGTTGCGGCGGTGGCCTACATGAACCGAAGCGACGAGGCGGACAAGCTCATCCGACTGCGCGACGCGCTGACCCGGCTCAGCATCAACGCTGAGCTGCGCGACAACAACACAGCGCTGATGGTCAACCCGCCAAGTGGGCGGGGCATGCCCGTGTGGGTCTTCGTTGGCTACGGCGGCCAGTACTACTCATGGAACTCGGCAGGTAGGCGGCACCCGGTGTCCGATCTGGAGGGCGCCGCGAAGGCGATAGCCGCCTACATCTGCCGTTAGAGCGGGCGCGGCGAGGCAGTGAGTCGACGGCGGGGCGCGGTCGACAGCCATCAATCCCTGCCTCGTCGCGCCCTTGATCTCCGGCAGGGCCACAGTGACTCGCCCCCGTGTCCCCCCGTGTGGTCCTGCCGGACCTCTCCTCCCGGACTGCGAGTGCAGCCGAACGAGGTGACAGAAGCATCGAGCCGGTCTAGGCTCAAACTTGGTAAAACAACCTGTCGGCTGCTGGACGGTCGTGATGTCTCTAGAGTCCGTGCCTCCGAAGTATGCACAGCTTGTGCAGACGCTTCAGCGGCGTATCGAAGCGGGGGACTACTCTCCCGGAACCCTCCTGCCGAGCGAGAATCAGCTCATCAATGAGTTCGGCGTCTCCCGTCCGACCGTCGTGGCGGCCCTGCGCGTGCTACGGGAACAGGGCTGGATCGAGTCCCAGCAGGGCAAGGGCCGTTTCGTGCGGGGCCGCCCCGCCCTCGCCTCACTCGAACAACCCCGGCCCGGCCATGCCTACCTCACCAGCGCCGAGACGCCCTCGGCCGAACTACTGGAAGTCGGCGCGGTAGCCGTACCGAACAGGATCGCCGCTCTGCTCGACCTATCGCCAAAGAGTAAGGCGTTCCTCCGTCGCCGACTGGTCTCGCGCGGCGATGAGCCTTCCGAGATCGTCTCGCTGTGGCTGCCCCTCGACCTGTCGGAGGGGACGAACCTCACAAGCGCCGAGCCGCTGGCCCAGGGCATCCGCGAGCATATCCAGGCGCGTAAGGGCGTGCGGTTCGATCACGTCATCGAGCAGATCACGGCCCGGATGCCTACCTCTGACGAGGTCAAGCAGCTCGGCATACCCAAGAACACGCCGGTCCTCGACGTCTATGCGGCTGTACGTGACCCCGGTGGCCGGCCCCTTGCCGTGCTGGCTGTCGTGCTGCCTGCCGACCGTCACGAGCTGGAGGACGCCTATCCCATCGGGTAGGAACGCCTCACCTTCGGAGCCCACTTAGCTTAGGCACTTGACCTAGCAAGTGGGCTCTCTTATGCTCAAGGCACTCGATAGGTTAAGTGACTATCAGTCGAGAGAGGAAGACGCCTGATGGCTCTACAAGGTCCGATCCCCGTCAGCTTCGACATGGTCTTCCCGCACGGCTGCTACCTCGTCGGTGAGGTGGAGGCGGTCAAGGACTTCGACGCCTCTACCAACGGCCGATTCGTGCAGGCACGGGACAAGCAGAGCGGCGAACTGGTCTGGCAGATCGCCGTCATGGACGCCGACCCACAGGTCAAGCCCGCTCAGAAGACCGTCGCTGTAAAGATCATCGCGCCCGTTCAGCCGGTGCCTCCGGCCCCGGTCGCGGGCCTGCCCTTCACGCCGGTCGAGTTCGACGGCGTCACCGTTACCCCGTACGTCAACGGAAACGGCCGCCTGGCCTACTCCATCCGCGTCCGGGAGATGCGTCCGCCTCGGACAGGTGGGGCCAAGTCCGGACACGCGGGCGGCAAGGAGGCGGCGGCGTGAACTGGCGGCCGTACACGCACCTGTCGATGTCGATCGACCCCGGCGAGCGTCCCCGCATCGGGATCTCGTTCTACGCCTCGATCACTCGGGCGCGTGCTCAGGTGCTGGAGTCCGGACGGCCGTACCTGGTCCTGCAGTCCGACGAGGCGGACGTGACCGTCTCGACCACCGGGGCTGCCGGACCGGTCACCGCCGCAGACCTGGACATCGCGCGGGAGATCTTCAACGCCGCCGCGCGGTACCTGGCCGACTGCGAACGCCTGCACGCCGAACACACCCAGGCCACCGACTCGGCGGCCTGACACACGAGCGGGGCCGCTGGAACTGGCATTCCAGCGGCCCCCGGATCTCTCACACACGCCAATGCCTGAGAGGACACCAAGCCTAATGTTCAAGAAACTTCCCGGCGACGAGGCACGCAACCTCGTCTCCACCACACCGGACACGGCCGTGGTCTTCCGCCCGGCCGTCGTCCGAACCCCTGCCATCGTCACGATCGTGATCTGGCTGTCGCGCCTGTTCGCGGGCCTGGTCCGTCTCGTTGTGCGGCATCCGGTCGCGGTGGCCGTGCCGGTCAGCCTCGGGGTGATCTGGACCCTGTACGGCTGGCGCCAAGCCCTGGTGTTGGCCGGGTTCCTTCCCTCGGCCGGGCTGTCCTGGCTGCTGCTGGACCGGGACTCGTTCCTAAGGTTGGTCGGCTGGCCGCTGCTGGCCTGGTGGCGGCTGGTCGCCGTGTACCGGCGGCACTGGCAACCCGTCATGGTCGTCTCCGGCCTCGGACGGCACATCCGGGGCCGCGACTACCTTCCCCGCCTGGTCCGCGTGGAGTGCGACGGCTGGGCCGACAGGGTCAGCGTGAAGATGCTCAACGGCCAAGCCGTCACCGACTGGGCCGACCGCATCGAGCACCTGGCCCACGGCTTCGGCGCACCCTCCTGTCGGGTGGCCGTCGCTCGTGCCGGGCGGCTCGTGCTCACCTTCCCCCGGCGCGACCCGCTCGCCGAACCCCTTCCCGCGCTGCCGGTTCCCGAGGTGGCGTTGGTGGGGCCGGTCGAGATCGGCCGGTGCGAGGACGGGACGCCGCTGCGGCTCAAGGTCCACGGCACGCACGTGCTAATCGCCGGTGCCACGGGCGCGGGCAAAGGCTCCTACCTGTGGTCGACAATCCGCGGCTTGCTTCCCGCGATGCGGGCCGGGCTGGTGCAGGTCTGGGCGCTCGACCCTAAGCGGATGGAACTGTCCTTCGGGCGGGCGCTGTTCGGCGCGAGATACGCCGCTGATCCGAAGGAGTGCGCTGATCTGCTCGATGAGGCGGTCTCCGTGATGCAGGAGCGGGCCGACCGGTTCGCCGGCCTCCAGCGCTCTCACACCCCAACCGTTGATGACCCGTTCGTTCTGGTGCTCGTCGACGAGGTCGCGTTCCTCACCGCCTACCAGCCCGACAAGCACTTGAGGCAGCGCATCACGGCGGCCCTGGCGACCCTGACCACGCAGGGCCGGGCGGTGGGCGTCGGGGTGATGGCGGCCTTGCAGGACCCGCGCAAGGAGGTCATGAACATCCGCAACCTGTTCCCCGACAAGATCGCACTCCGGCTCGATGAGAGCGAACAGGTGGACATGGTCCTCGGCGACGGCGCACGCGACCGGGGCGCACTGGCCGACCACATCTCACCCGTCCCCGAACTGGGCGCGGGCGTCGGCTACGTCCGCCTCGAAACGAGCCCTGATCCGGTGCGGGTGCGGGCCGCCTACGTCTCCGACACCGATATCCGGGCGATGGTCGCCGAGTTCGCGGGGGTGGGCCGATGATGCGCCTGGCTCACATCCTCGACGGCCTGCGCTGCTCGTGCTGCGGTGCGCTCGATGTGCTGTGGCTCGACCCGGTGCGCGGCATCGTCGAGTGCCACGAGTGCGGCGAGAAAGCCGCCGTGATGGTCGATGGCCTCGGCCCGGCCGACCTCCTCGACCCCGTCGGGGCCTGGGACGGTGACCGGTGACCAACCCGCACGACCGCTCCACACCCCGCGCCGTGCGGATGGCTCAACCGCTGGCCCGTGAGGTCGTGGAAGAGATCGCCAAGCAGTACGGGGTGTGCATCCGGCCGGTCCCGCTGCGGCGGCAGGACATCCTCACCGGGCAGGTTGAGGTCATCGACGTGCCGTGTGGGGCCACGTTGGAGAGCAAGTGCCCGCTGTGCGCCAAGCGGAATCGCCAGTTGCGGCGGGCGCAGTGCCGGGAGGGCTGGCACCTGGAAGCCGAGCCGGTGAACCTCCCGGACAACGCCGATGAGTATCAGCGTCACCTCGTGGAACTGCGGGCCGACGCCCAAGCGTGGCGGGATGAGGTCGAAAGGGCCGGCGGTGACACCACCGACCTGGACGCCGCGATCGTGGAGCTGGACGAGGAGATCAACGCCGCCGGGATGCGCGGCAACGTCCTCGGCCGGACCAGTGGGAAGCGGTCGCGGTCCACGAAGCGGCGGCAGGACGCGCCGGACCTACCCAAGCGGCAGATGGCCAAGACCACGCTCGGGCGGACCTTCACCGGCTCGGACGGCAAGACCTACCGGCCGTCGATGTTCGTCACGCTCACCCTGCCGTCCTATGGGCGGGTGCTGGAGGGTGCGCCCCTCGACCCGGACGCCTACGACTACGCGCGGGCGGCCCGCGACGCGCTGCATTTCTCCAAGCTCGTGGATCGCTTCGTGCAGAACCTCCGCCGCGTGGCGGGCTATGACGTGCAGTACTTCGCCACCGTCGAACCCCAGAAGCGCCTCGCGCCGCATCTGCACATGGCGATCCGCGGCACCCTCCCGCGTGCGGAGCTGCGGCAGATCATCGCCGCCACGTATCACCAGGTCTGGTGGCCCTCGACCGATGAAGTCCGGTTCGAAGGGGACCACCTGCCGGTCTGGGAGGACGGGGCCGGCTACCTCGACCCGACCACGGGGGAGGTCCTGCCGACCTGGGAACAGGCCCTCGACGCTCTCGACGCCGACGAGGACGCCGAACCCCTGCACGTGCTCCGCTTCGGCGACCAGACGGACGTCAAAGGCGTGCTCGCCGGGACCCCGGACGCTGACCAGCTCATCGGGTACCTGTCGAAGTACCTGACCAAGTCCCTCGGCGACGCGCTCGGCACCGACGACCCCCGCCGCAAGGCGCACGCCGAACGGCTGCTGGAGGCCCTGCGGTTCGAGCCGTGCTCGCCGACCTGCCCGAACTGGCTGCGCTACGGGGTGCAGCCCAAGGGCGCCAAGCGGGGGATGGCTCCGGGTCGGTGCAAGGGCAAGGCGCACAAGCCCGATCACCTCGGCTACGCGGGCCGCCGCGTGCTCGTCTCGCGCAAGTGGTCGAACAAGACCCTGACCGAGCACAAGCAGGACCGTCGCACGTGGGTCCTGGAAGCCCTCGGCGTCGAAGACGAGCCGGTCGACCCCCACCGCTACATCTGGCGACCGGTCAAGCCCGGTGATCCCGAGCTGGCCCCGATCGGCGTCCGGCTGCTCCGCTCGGTCCACGAACGCCAGCGCTGCGCAATCACATGAACCACCTCCAGGCACTCGGAGACGGCCAAGATTTTTCGGCAACTGAAGGGAGGGCAGCATGAGCAAGACCCCGGCGAGACCACCCGCTGACCGCCTGCTCACGGTCGCCGAGGTCGCCGAACGGCTCGGTACGACCGAGCGTTTCCCCCGGCGGCTCATCGAGGAACGCCGGATCACCTTCGTCCGCCTCGGAAGGAAGGTGCGCATCCCCGAATCCGTGCTGAACGAATTCATCGCCGCTGGCATGGTGCCGCCCATCACCACGAGGGCCGGGAGGGCGGCATGAGTAAGCGGCGGTTCGGCCGTGTTCGGCAACTTCCCTCGGGCCGGTTCCAGGCGCGCTATCCGGGGCCTGATGGCCTCGACCGTCCCGCGCCCACGACCTTCGCCACCAAGCGTGAGGCCGACATCTGGCTGACCAAGAAAGAAGCCGAGATCCACTCGGGGGACTGGCTGAACCCGGACCGGGGCAAGGTCAGCTTCAAGGAGTACGGCGCGGCCTGGGTGGACGAGCGGCCGGGCCTGCGTCCCAAGACGGCACAGCTCTATGAGGGGCTGCTTCGCCTTCACCTGGTTCCGACTTTCGGCAATCAGGCCGTGAACGAGATCCGCGAGGCGCACGTGCGCAAGTGGCGCAAGAGCCTCTTGGACGGCGGCGTCGGGGCGGTCACCGTGGCAAAGGCGTATCGGCTGCTCAAGGCGATCTTCAACACGGCGATAGAGGACGGGCTGATCAAGTCAAATCCGTGCAAGATCAAGGGAGCAGGCAAGGAGGAATCGCCGGAGCGGCCGGTGCTGACCATGAAGCAGGTCTTCGCCCTGGCCGACGCGATCGATCCCCGATATCGGATGCTGATCCTCCTGGCGACCTTCGCGAGCCTGCGATGGGGCGAACTCGCGGCCCTGAAGCGGAAGAACGTCGATGCGGAGGCCGGGACGATCCGCGTCACCGGGACCACGACCGAACTCAAGGACGGGTCGGTCACCATCGGGCCGCCCAAGTCGGAGGCCGGCAAGCGCATCGTGAGCGTCCCGGCCGTGCTGCTCCCCGATTTCCGGGCGCACCTGGAGATGTACGCCGAGACGGGGGAGGAGGGCTTCGTCTTCGTCGGGCCGAAGGGCGCCCAGCTCCGGAGGGCGAACTTCACCCGGACATGGAGCAAGGCACTCAAGGACGCGAAGCTCAGCGGCTTCCACTTCCATGATCTCCGTCACACCGGGAACACGTTCGCCTCGCAGTCCGGCGCGACTCTGCGGGAGCTGATGAACCGTATGGGGCACTCGACCACGCGGGCTGCGCTGATCTACCAGCACACCGCGATGGAGCGGGACAGGGCCATCGCCGACGCGCTCGGGAAGCTCGCCGAGGAGGCGCTGAGCAAGCAAGATCCAGACGGATCGGGCACGTAACGGGCACGGAAGATCGAAATGACCCCGAAAAGAATCAAGGCCCCGGTCGGGAATCTGCTCCTGACCTGGGCCTTCGTTCGTGGAGCGGGTGACGGGAATCGAACCCGCGCTGTCAGCTTGGGAAGCTGATGTTCTGCCATTGAACTACACCCGCGTGACCGGCTGTGGAGCCCGTCGCTGCCCCTACTGTAGCGGATCCGGGGCGTGCTCCTGCAGTCCCGACGCGAAGATCCCCGATACCCGCCGGTCAGGGGGCCCACTAGCCTTGCACCCGTGCTGCTTTCCGATCGTGACCTCCGTGCCGAGATCGAGTCGGGCAGGGTGAAGCTCGACCCGTACGACCCGGCGATGATCCAGCCGTCCAGCATCGACGTGCGCTTGGACCGCTACTTCCGGGTGTTCGAGAACCACCGTTACCCGCACATCGACCCCGCGATGGAGCAGCCGGACCTCACCCGGCAGGTGGAGCCGGACGGCGACGAGCCGTTCATCCTGCACCCGGGGGAGTTCGTGCTGGCCAGCACGTACGAGGTGATCAGCCTGCCCGACGACATCGCCTCGCGGCTGGAGGGCAAGTCGAGCCTGGGCCGGCTGGGCCTGCTGACGCACTCGACGGCCGGCTTCATCGACCCCGGCTTCGAGGGGCATGTCACGCTCGAACTGTCCAACGTCGCCACGCTGCCGATCAAGCTGTGGCCGGGTATGAAGATCGGCCAGCTCTGCATGTTCCGGCTCAGCTCGCCCGCCGAGTTCCCGTACGGCTCGGACCGGTACGGCTCGCGCTACCAGGGGCAGCGGGGGCCGACGCCGAGCAGGTCGTTCCTGAACTTCCACCGCACCAAGATCTGAAGTGCCTCGGGCAACAAGTGTGTTACGAGAGACGTTCTGGGCAGCGGGAAGGGGAAGAGTAGGTTACAAGCGGGCTTGCATGGCCTGAACTTCGCATTTCCACTGGTAACCCGTACTCTTCTCTGCGGACCGTCCCCGCACATCTGGAGAAACGACGTGCGTCTGCGTCTCACGCCCCGTGAGGACAGCTACTACGACTTGTTCGCCGACTCGGCGAACAACCTCGTCACCGCCTCGCGTCTGCTGGTCGAGATCATCAGCGACGGTTCGGACCGGGAGGGTCTGGCCGAGAAGATGCGCGCCTGCGAACACGCGGGCGACGAGCGCACTCACGCGATCATGAACCGGCTCAATGAGAGCTTCATCACGCCCTTCGACCGTGAGGACATCTACCGCCTCGCGTCGAATCTCGACGACGTGATGGACTACATGGAGGCCGCCGCCGACCTGATCGTCCTCTACCAGATCGACCACCTGCCCAAGGAGGTCGTACGTCAGGTGGAGGTCCTCGAACGGGCTGCGGAGCTCACGGCGGACGCGATGCCGCGCCTGCGCGGGATGCAGCACCTCAACGAGTACTGGATCGAGATCAACCGGCTCGAGAACCAGGCTGACCAGGTCTACCGCAGGCTGCTGGCGAAGCTGTTCAGCGGCGAGTACGACGCGCTGACCGTGATGAAGATGCGCGAGGTCATCGAGCAGCTCGAGCTCGCGGCCGACGCCTTCGAGCACGTCGCGAACACGATCGAGTCGATCGCGGTCAAGGAAAGCTAAGTGGAGCTCGCGCTTGTCATCGGCGTGGTCGTCATCGCGCTGGTGTTCGACTACACGAACGGTTTCCACGACGCCGCCAACGCCATCGCCACCTCCGTCTCGACCCGCGCCCTCACGCCCCGGCTGGCGCTGCTCATGGCCGCGGTCATGAACTTCATCGGCGCGCATCTGGGCACGTCGGTCGCCTCGACCGTGGGTAAGGGGATCATCGCTCCGCCGGACGGCAGGCACGGCCTGATCATCGTTGGCGCCGCGCTGATCGGTGCCATCGTGTGGAACCTCATCACGTGGTACTTCGGCCTGCCCTCGTCCTCCAGTCACGCTCTCATCGGCGGCCTGATCGGTTCAGCCCTGGCCGCGACCGAGGCCGTGAAATGGGACGGGGTAGTCGAGAAGGTCGTCATCCCGATGGTGCTGTCGCCGGTCGTGGGCTTCTTCCTGGGCGCGCTCATCATGATCGCGATTTTGTGGATCTTCCGCAAGGCCAACCCTCATAAGGCGGGCAAGGGGTTCCGGTACGCCCAGACGCTGTCGGCGGCCGGGATGGCCCTCGGCCACGGCCTGCAGGACGCGCAGAAGACGATGGGTGTGATCTTCCTCGCCCTGGTCGTCGGAGGGTACGTCCCCAAGGACGCGAGCATCCCCGAGTGGGTCATCACGGCGTCGGCGCTCGCGATCTCCCTCGGCACGTACGCCGGCGGCTGGCGCATCATGCGCACGCTGGGCCGCAGGATCATTCACCTCGACCCGCCGCAGGGCTTCGCGGCCGAGGCGGCGGCGGCCGGTGTCCTCTACACGGCGGCCATCGGGTTCGGCGCGCCGATCTCGACCACGCACACGATCACCAGCGCCATCATGGGCGTCGGCGCCACCAAGCGGCTGTCGGCCGTGCGATGGGGTATCGCCGGCAACATCGTGACCGCGTGGGTCCTGACGATCCCGGCCGCGGCCATCGTCGCGGCGATCGGCTACTTCATCCTCAACCTCGTCCTCGGATAGAGGACATCCCTGTACGAGACGGCCGGCCGTGCGGGGGACCGGCCCGTCGGCGTTCAGCGCCGGTACATCACGTCGGTGTTCCACCGGGTGAACCCGAGGGACTCGTACAGCCGGACCGCCGCGCTGTTCTCCTCGTCCACGTAGAGCATGACCTGGGCGAGGCCGAGCGCGCGCAGGTGCGCGAGCCCGGCGAGCGTCAGCGCCCGGCCGAGGCCCGTGCCGCGCTCGCCCGGCGCGACCCCCACCACGTAGACCTCCCCGATCGGCTCGTCGCCGCCGTGCACCTTGGTCCAGTGGAAGCCCGCCAGCGCGTCTCCCCGTACGGCGAGGAAGAAGCCGGCGGGGTCGAACCACGGCTCGCTCTTCCGCAGTTCGAGGTCGGTCTCCGTCCAGGAGCCCTGCTCGGGGTGGGTGGCGAAGGCCAGCGCGTTGAGCGCCAGCCACGCCTTCTCGTCGCGTCCCGGCTCGAACGTGCGCAGCCGTACGCCCTCGGGGAGGGCGGCGGCGGGCAGGGGCTCGGACAGCGGGCGGCGCATCTGCCATAGGGACCGCACCCGGGTCAGGCCCGCGCTCGCGGCGAGGCGGGCCGCATCGGGCAGGTCGCCGTGCGCCCACAACCGGAGCCTGCCGCCGCTCGCCTCCAGCACGTCGCCCAGCAGCCGCCGGCCCAGGCCGAGCCGGCGGAACGCCGGATGCACCACGAGTTCGCCGCTCGGCCCTTCCTCCGGGTCCGCCGGGTCCAGGTGGGCGAAGCCCGCGACGTTCCCGTCCTTGTACAGCAGTACGGCTCTCGCGCCCTGATCGCCGCCGTGCCGCACCTGGAGCATCACGTGCTCGTTGAGCGGAGCGACACCGTCGGCCTCGGCGGCCGCCTCCACCAGGGCGAGCACCGCCGCCACCTGCTCGTCATCGAGCCGTTCCGTGATCTCCACGCGTACGTCCATGTCTGGCACGATAAGTGAAGGCTCGTCGATTCCCCTACCGGGCTTTGGCAATAGACGCCATGGGTTCCCTCCCTGAATCGTTATCTTTGCGCCATTTCCTGCTTAGATCCCCGCTCTACTGTCGGGGGTCATGACCCGAGCATCCCTGACGCGACTGGCCGTCGCCGGCGCCGCCGTGGTGGGCGTCGCCGCCCTCACGATGGGCACGGCCGCCGCATCTCCCGCTCCCCAATCCGGCAAGCACGACCAGAAGCCCGGTCCCTCCGTTCCCGTCCGGTTGCTGACCATCAACGACCTCCACGGCAACCTGGAGCCCCCGACCGGGTCCAGCTCCCGGATCCTCGACCCGAACGGCCCGCTCACCGACACCGACGGCTCGCTGACCGGCATCGCCGGCGCGAAGTACTCGATCGCGGGCGGCGCGTCCTACCTGGCCGCCCACCTCAAGCAGCTGCGCGACGCCAACACCCTCCTGGTGGCCGCGGGCGACCTCATCGGCGCGTCGCCGCTGCTGTCCGCCGCCTACCACGACGAGCCGACGGTCGCCCTGCTCGACAAGCTCGGCCTGGTCACCTCCTCGGCCGGCAACCACGAGTTCGACGAGGGCATCGACGAGCTCAACCGCATCATGAACGGCGGCTGCCACCCGGTCGACGGCTGCTCCCCGGCGGGTCAGTGGCAGGGGGCGAACTTCGACTACCTCGGGGCGAACGTCCTCAAGGAGGGCAACGGCGACTACGCCCTGCCGCCCTTCTACGTCAAGAAGATCAACGGCGTGAAGATCGGCTTCATCGGCCTGGTGACGCAGACCACTCCGAACATCGTCACCGCCGCCGGCATCAAGGGCCTCCAGTTCACCGAGGAGGTGGCGGCGGCCAACAAGGTGTCGAAGTACCTCGCCAAGCACGGGGTCAAGGCGCAGGTCGTGCTGGTCCACGAGGGCGACAACATCACCCCGAACCAGGACCCCAGCTCGTGCCCGGTCATCCCCGGCAACGGCTCGCGGATCGCCACCGGCCTCGACCCGCAGATCGACCTGGTCATCAGCGGCCACAGCCACCAGGCGTACGTCTGCAAGGTGAAGGACCCGGCCGGTCAGGACCGCGTCTACACCCAGGGCTCGTCGTTCGGCCGGGCGATCACCCAGATCGACTTCCGGGTCGACCGCAGGACGAGGGACGTCATCCGCTCCAGTGTCGTCGCCAAGAACAACGTGGTGACCCGCACCGTCACCCCGGACTCCGACACCGAGGCGTACATCAAGACCTGGCAGGAGCGGGTCTCGACCGTCGCCAACAAGCCGATCGGCAAGATCACCGCCAACATCGGGCGCGGTAACAACGTCGGCGAGACGCCGCTCGGCGACCTGATCGCCGACGCGCAGCTCGAGGCGACCAAGGCCGGCGGCAACGCGGAGATCGCGCTGATGAACCCGGGCGGCGTCCGCACCGACCTGACCTACGCCCAGAGCGGCTCGGAAGGCGACGGCGTCGTGACGTACGGCGAGGCCTTCCAGGTGCAGCCGTTCAACAACCTCATGCAGGTCGTCACGCTCACCGGAGCCCAGCTCAAGGCGCTGCTCGAGCAGCAGATCTGGAAGGTCGACCCGGTGACGGGCGGCATCACCCAGCGGATCCTCCAGCCGTCCTCGTCGCTGACCTACACCTTCGACACGACGAAGCCGGTGGGCTCGCGGGTCTCCGACATCAAGATCAACGGCACCGCGGTGACCGACACCCAGCAGATCCGGGTGGCCGCCAACAACTTCCTCGTCGGCGGCGGTGACGGCTTCACCGTCTTCACCCAGGGCACGAACCTGTGGAGCGGCCCGCTGGACATCGACGCGTTCGTCGCCTACATGGGCGCGCACTCGCCGATCGCCCCGCCGGCCACCGGCCGGATCAACCTCATCCGGTAGCCGCGGAGAAAGCCATGGCCCGCCCCCGTCGGGGGCGGGCCATCAGCGTCTGGCGGGTTCGGCCTCGTTCTGTTCGCCGCGGTCGGGGACGAAGCGGTAGCCGACGTTGCGGACCGTTCCGATGAGCGCCTCGTATTCGGCGCCCAGCTTGGCCCGCAGGCGCCGTACGTGCACGTCCACGGTGCGGGTGCCGCCGAAGTAGTCGTAGCCCCAGACCTCCTGCAGCAACTGGGCGCGGGTGAAGACCCGGCCCGGGTGCTGGGCGAGGTACTTCAGCAGCTCGAACTCCTTGAAGGTGAGGTCCAGCGCGCGTCCGCGCAGCCGGGCCGTGTAGGTCGCCTCGTCGATCGACAGGTCGCCGCTGCGGATCTCGTCGGGGACCTCGTCGGCGGCGGCCAGCGACAGCCGCCCGACCGCCATCCGCAGCCGGGCCTCGACCTCCGCAGGTCCCGCGGTGTCGAGGATCACGTCGTCCACACCCCACTCCGCCGTCATCGCCGCGAGGCCGCCCTCGGTCACGATCGCCATCAGCGGGCAGGTGACGCCGGTCGTGCGCAGCAGCCGGCACAGGCTCTTGGCCTGCACGAGCTCACGGCGCGCGTCCACCAGGATGGCGTCGGCCGGGGGCGTATCGATCAGCGCGGAGGCCTCGGCGGGCGCGACCCGTATCGAGTGCAGCAGCAGTCCGAGTGCCGGGAGCACCTCCGCCGACGGCTCCAGAGCGTTGGTCAGCAGGAGCAGATTGCTCACATGAGCCTCCTCGCACCATGTCGGCTCGGCGCCGTTTGCAGCACTGGAAACCGCGACAGCCGTACAAACACGTAAGGACCCGGGGGCCACATCGCCCGAGTCCATTAATTCGTAGGGTAGCCCACACGAAGTTTGCGTCCAATGTGCGTCACCCGTGTGAACAACACGTCACGTGGTTTACCGCCGTAACGTGACGGTGACGGAGAGCTTCCGAAGGGTGACGTGAGAGTGAGGGGAGCGACGCGTCATGGCCAGGGGAACGATCCGCTACTGGGCGGCGGCCAAGGAGGCCGCCGGAGTGCCGGAGGAGCCGTTCGACGCCGAGACGCTGGGGGACCTGCTCGCGGGGATCTCGCGGAACCCGGCCGTCGAGCGCGTGCTGCGCCGGTGCTCCTTCCTCGTCGACGGCGCCCCGGTGGGCACACGTGATCCGGCGACGATCGACCTCCCCGAAGGCGCCGTGGTCGAGGTTTTACCCCCCTTCGCGGGGGGATGAGCGACTACTCTGATCACAAAGGCGCCTTCGGAGGGGTCGGATGCGCAAGTTGGTCGTTGCCGTGGCACTGCTGGCCATCCTGCTCGTCGTGCTCGACCGGGTCGCCGTGGTCGGGGTGCAGCGTGAGATCGCCCGGCAGATCGAGGCGAAGTACGACCTGGCGCAGACGCCGTCGGTGCAGGTGAAGGGCATACCGTTCCTCACCCAGGCCATCTCGGGCCGGTACGAGGAGATCAGCATCGGCATCGGGAAGGTGGAGCGGGAGGGCGTCCAGCTCGAGCGCATCGACGCCACGTTGTACGGCGTCACCGCCCCGCTCTCCGACCTGATCCAGAACGCCGCGGCCACCGAGATCAGGGCCGACCGCGTGACGGGGACCGTGGTCATCTCCCGGCAGACCCTGTCGGCCCACGCGCCGCGCGGCATCAAGGTCGAAGGAGCCGGCGACGACAAACTCCGCGTCTCGGGCAACGTGCCCGTGCTCGGCAACCAGGTGCCGGTCACCGCCGACATGAAGATCCAGGTGGTCCAGGGCGGGATACGGCTCACGCCCGCCAACGTGAAGATCGCCGGTGCCATCCCCGTGCCGAACCCCGAGCGGCTCATCTCGTTCACGGTGCCGGTGAAGAACCTGCCGCTCAACCTCAAGATCACGCGGGTGAAGTCGACGAGCGAAGGGCTCGCGGTCCAGGGCACCGCGTCCGATGTCCCCCTCCGGTGAAGGCTCGCGTGACGATCGTCACACCCTCGAACCGTCACGCCCCGGCGTACGTGATGAGGATGTGAGTCCAGCCGGAACCGCCGACGAGGAGCTCATACGCGCACTTTGGGAGGATCACGGAGGGCCGCTGTACGGCTACGTGCTGCGGCTGACCGGTGATCCGGGCAGGGCGGAGGACGTGGTGCAGGAGACGCTGCTTCGGGCCTGGCGGCATCCCTCCGGGCTCCAGGGACGCCCGGTTCGCGCGTGGCTGTTCACCGTCGCCCGCAATCTCGTCGTCGACCAGCACCGGGCCCGCAAGTCCAGGCCACAGGAGACGGGGGACGAGGCACTCGCCGTGCTGCCCGCCGACGACGAGCTGGAACGGGCCGTCGAGTCGTGGGGGGTGGCGGAGGCGCTGGCCTCGCTCAGGGCGGAGCACCGCGAGGTGCTCCTGGAGACGTACTACCGGGGGAGATCGGTGAAGGAGGCGTCGGAGATCCTCGGCATCCCGCCGGGAACGGTGAAGTCGCGGACCTACTACGCCCTCCGGGCGCTGAAGCTCGCCCTGGAGGAACGGGGGCTGGCGCCATGACCTGCGAGGAGGTGCGGATCTCGCTCGGCGCGTACGTGCTGGGGGCGCTCGACGCCGAGGAGACCGCCGAGGTCGAGGCCCACCTGGAGACCTGCGCGGCGTGCCGGGCGGAGCTGGCCGAGCTGTCCGGGCTGCCGCCGCTGCTGGCCCGCGTGTCGGCCGAGGACATCGAGCGCGCCGCGGCGCCGCCGCGCGCCGTGCTCGACGGTGTGTTCGCGGATGTCTTCGCGAGTGTGGCCGCGGATGTTCCAGCCAATGCCCCGGAGGGTCCGGGCTCGGCGGCGGTCGCGCCCCCGGGCGTGTCGTCCCCCCGGCGCGGGCGCCGGTCCCGCGTGCTGCTGGCGCTCGCCGCGTCCGTCGTCGTCGCGGCGGCGGGCGGGACGGCGTGGGTGTCGGCGGCGCAGAAGGCGTCGGAGAGCCCGGCGGTGGGGTCGGCCGCCGCGGCTCCGGACCGGGCGAGCGGGGCGGTCCAAGGGCAGGCGGCCCCAAAGCAGGCGGCACAGGACGAGGCGGGCCAGGCCGACCAGCCGAGCGCGGAATCGCTCACACAGCCGTTCGTCGCCCCGGCATCGCCCGAGCCGCCCGTGTCCTCGTCCGCGCCGTCGGCCACGTCGTCCGGCGGGGCGGTGGCGAGGAAGGTCCAGCCGCCGGCCGCAGAAGCGACCGTCACCGCGTCGCCCGTGCCGTCCGAGGCGCGCGGGAGCAGCGGCGACGTACGCATCGCCGTACGGCTCGTGCCGCACGACGGCGGGACGCAGGTCGTCGCCAGGATCGCCGGAGTCCCGGCGGGCACGGTCTGCACGCTGCGCGCGGTCGCCAAGGACGGCACGGTCTCGACCCTCGGCAGCTGGACCGTGGGCAGAGGCGAGTATCGCGGGCAGAAGATGGTCCTCGAAGGCTCGACGGCGCTGCGGCCCGGCCAGATCGACCGGATCGAGCTCGCCGACTCGGGCGGCCGCGTCCTGGCGTCCGCCAGGCTGTGACCTCGCCGTGACCTGACTCCGGGAATCAGCCGCACCGGGCCTGCGGTTGCAGACGGTGATGGCAGGGATCGCGACCCTCGTAGCCACGCTCGTCCTGGGCGTGGTCCTCGGGCTGGTCGTGAGACGGCGCGACGGAAGGATGCGGGTCGTGGAACACGCCCCGGTGACGAGCGGCGATCTCGGCGCCGACCTCGGCGAGCGCGCCACGCTGGTGCAGTTCTCGACCGCCTTCTGCCAGCCCTGCCGGGCGACCCGCCGGATCCTGGGCGAGGTGGCCGGCATGGTTCCCGGCGTACGGCACGTGGAGATCGACGCGGAGTCGCGCCTCGACCTGGTCAGGCGCTTCGACGTGCTGCGCACCCCGACCGTGCTCGTCCTCGACGGCGCGGGCAACGTGGTGAAGAGGGCGTCCGGCCAGCCGCGCAAGGCCGACGTCATCGCCGCGCTCGGCGCGGCCGTGGACGGCGCGTCTCACGGGGCGTCTCATCCATCGGACAAGGTGTGACAGATGCCGAGACGGAAGGTACTGTCGTGGCCATGACTCCCACGACAGAGCTGCTCACGAAGCGGCGCGCGGTGGACTTCTGCCGCGTCGCGACCTCGCTCTGTCGCATGGCCTGAGGGTGATTCCTGCGGCTTCGTGCCGCGTTCCAAGAATCCTTCAGGAGCATCCCCACGATGCAGATAGACCCTCGTGGCCCGCGTTTCGGCGCGGCCGTGACCACTGCGGTCCTCGCGGTCGTACTGGTCACACAGAATCCCTGGCTGCTCGCCGCACAGGCGATCGTCTTCGCGCTCGGCGCCGCTGGCGCGTCGCCGTACGGGCTGGTCTTCCGCCGGTTCGTGCGGCCGAGGCTGGGGCCGCCGGCCGAGACGGAGGACGCGGCGCCGCCGCGGTTCGCGCAGGCCGTCGGGCTGGGGTTCGCGGTGGTGGGACTGATCGGGTTCGCGGCGGGGATCACCGCACTGGCCTTGGGTGCGACAGCAGCGGCACTGCTGGCCGCCTTCCTCAACGCAGCGTTCGGCTTCTGCCTGGGCTGCGAAATGTACCTGCTCATTCGCCGTCTACAACCTGGGAGAATCCAATGAGCCGCTCCGCCGTTCTGGTGGACGCCGACTGGGTCGAGGCCAACCTCGACACGCCGGGTGTCGTGCTCGTCGAGGTCGACGAGGACACCAGCGCCTACGACAAGGGTCACATCCGCGGTGCCGTGAAGATCGACTGGAGGACCGACCTGCAGGACCCGGTCCGCCGCGACTTCGTCGACAAGGCCGGCTTCGAGGCCCTGCTGTCGGCCAAGGGCATCGCCAACGACGACACCGTCGTCCTGTACGGCGGCAACAACAACTGGTTCGCCGCCTACGCCTACTGGTACTTCAAGGTCTACGGCCACGAGAACGTCAAGCTGCTCGACGGCGGGCGCAAGAAGTGGGAGCTGGAGTCCCGCGAGCTGGTCGAGGACGTCGTGGAGCGGCCGGCCACCCAGTACGTGGCCAAGGAGCCGAACAACGACATCCGCGCCTTCCGCGACGACGTCGTCGCCGCGATCGGCAAGCAGAACCTGGTGGACGTCCGCTCGCCCGACGAGTTCACCGGCAAGCTGCTCGCCCCGGCCCACCTCCCGCAGGAGCAGGCGCAGCGCGGCGGCCACGTGCCCACCGCCCGCAACATCCCGTGGTCGAAGGCGGCCAACGACGACGGCACCTTCCGCTCCGACGACGAGCTCCGCGAGCTCTACTCGGGCGCCGGCGTGGACCTCGCCAAGGACACCATCGCCTACTGCCGCATCGGCGAGCGCTCCGCGCACACGTGGTTCGTGCTGCACGAGCTGCTCGACCAGCCCAACGTCAAGAACTACGACGGTTCGTGGACCGAGTACGGCTCGCTCGTGGGCGTGCCGATCGAGCTGGGGGAGGCCCGCTGATGACTACCACCCAGGGTTGCGCTGCTCCTGAGCAGACCGTCGCGCTGCCGGCCGGCATCGACCTGTCCAACCAGGCCGTGATCCAGGGCGTCGTCACCGGCGCCGGCACGGCGTACGCCCGTCTGCTGGACCACAGCGGCGAGTTCACCGGCGAGGTCGTCGTCTCCGACGAGGGCATCTTCCGCTTCTTCGCCGCGCCCGGCCAGTGGACCGTCCGCATCATCGCCGGCGGCGGCGTCACCAAGGACGTCCCCGTCGAGGCCAAGCTCGGCGAGGTCGCCCAGCTCTCGGTCACCGTCTGATCCACCGCTTCACGAGAAGGCCGGTGCGTTCCGTGAACGCACCGGCCTTCTCGGTTTTCCTGTCGGCGGCTAGTATTACGTGCTACATGTAATACGTGATGGGAACGGGCGCGATGCGGCTGAACAGCAAGGGACAGGTCACCATCCCCGCCGAGATGCGCGAGAAGTACGGCCTGCATCCCGGTGACGAGGTCGATGTGATCGAAGTGGGCAACACCCTGCAGATCGTGCGCCGGGAAAGCAGCAGCACTCGGGGTCAGCGCGCCACTCAGCGGCTCAGGGGCAGTGCGACGACGTCCATGACGACCGACGAGATCATGGGACTGCTGCGTGACGAGTAACACCTTGCGCGTCGTCCGTGAGCGGGTCACCCTCGTCGATTCCTGTGTCCTGCTCGACGTCGCCACCGATGACCCCAAGTGGGCGGCCTGGGCCGCCGACGCCTTGGCACGGGCGCTGGACGAAGGACGGCTGGTCGTCAATCCGGTCGTGTACTCCGAGGTGTCGGTCGGCTACGAGAGCATCGAGAGCTTGAACGAGGCGTTGCCGCCCGAGGACTACGAGCGCGAGGATGTCCCCTTCGAGGCGGCCTTTCTGGCCGGGAAGGCCTTTCTCGCCTATCGCAGACGCGGAGGTGAGAAGAGGTCGCCGCTGCCCGACTTCTTCATCGGCGCGCACGCGGCGGTGCGGAAATACCGGCTGCTCACTCGTGACACCGCTCGATATCGGACTTACTTCCCCACAGTCGAGCTCATCGCTCCGTAGGGAGGAGCGGGAGCCGATAACATGCGGCAGGTGTCCGGAACGTCCGCACTTGCCGCCCCTCGCCAGGATGCCGCGCCGCGCCGGGCCTCCTGGGCGCTGTCGCCGTACGCGCTGCCGCTGAACGCCCTGCGGATCCTCGCGAAGTGCGCCCTGCCACTGATCTTCTGGTTCTCCGCCGGACGGCTCGTGCGGTGGGCGCTGCTCCTGCTGGCCGCGACCATCTCGCACGGCTCGTGGTACCAGGCCCGCCTCGTCGTGGTGATGTTCCTCTTCACGCTGGTCGTGATGACGTCGCTCGCCACGACCGTCGGCATGCTGTACGTCGTCCGTGAGGCGCTGCTGGAGACCCAGGCCCGGCGCGCGGGGGGCGAGGCCAAGGAGAGCCTCCTGAACGCCCTCAACCGGACCGCGCTCGTCTTCGCCGGCATCTACACGACCTGGGGGTTCGTCGCCGAGGACGCCCGCGAGTTCTCGGGCATCGACATCATGCGGCAGCCGGACCGGTACGTGCTCGACGCCGGCAGCGGTGACGACAGCGGGGTGGCGGCCGGGCTGCTCAACCTCGATCCGAAGGTCTCCCTGGCGACGATGGCCGTCGCCTACGCGGTCAAGTGGTATTTCGGCCGCCGTCACGAGGCGGGGGAGGGCCGCTTCTCCGGCATGCTCGCCACGTTCGGGGAGCTGGCGTTCGCGTTCTACGGGCTCAACGCGATCGCCGCCGCGGTGGGGGCGCGCTCCGACTGGATCGGCCACCGGTCCGCCGTCTCCGCCTGGCACGACTTCGCCGCCGGCGCCGAGGACAGCGTCCCGGGATGGAAGCAGGTCTCGGTGTGGCTGGGCGACGTCTGGCCGCACGTCATCGACGCCCTCGCCATCCCGCTCACGTGGCTGACCGTCGGCATCCTCGTCTACGGCGCGTACGCGGAGGACACCCAGACAACGATCAAGGGAACCCGCCTGGAGCAGGCGGCGGTGCACCTGGAGCGCACCCACAACTGGACGCGTCTCGCCCTCGCGAAGCTGAGCGCTGGCTGGACCGCTCGCTGGATCCCGCTGCTCAACTCCCTGCGCCTGACGGCGCGCGGGGGCGCCCCGCTGTTCGGGCTGTTCGCCCTCTGCTACGTCGGCCTGCACATCGGCGGCGACTATCTCCTGAGGGCCGGCCGCTATCTCACCGCGAGCGAGGAACCGTACCTGTGGTTCGCGACCGGCGAGCCGGTCGTCTACGTGGTGGACCTGGTCGTGACCCTGGTGACGATGTGCCTGATCGCCGCCACGTTCGACCTGGCCGCGACGCGGGCGCGCGCCAGGGCGAACGACGGAGCACCGGTCACCGGCGGAACCGCAGAACCTGATCGTCCCTCTCCGTCGAGGTGAAGGCGGCCTTCACGAAATCCTCGGCGGACTGACCGGGCACGTCCCGGTAGCTGCTCGGCCGCAGGGCGACCTCGACTTCGTCGGCCACGGAGGGCGGGACCACCCCCATCATCTCCAGCCGGTACGGCCTGCCGATCACGTTGTCCTTGGTGTCGGGCGGTGTCTCGTTGTTCACCGTCTCCACTCGCCACGTGCGCCCGGCTCGGTCGGTGAACGCGACCTCCGCCGGCTCCCCGTGACGAATGGCGCCCTCGGCGTCGAGCGCGGTCCTGGTCGCCACGACCTTCAGCCACTGGCGGTCGGACCGCTCCGGTTTGCCGGTGGGATCCTTGACCTTCTCCACGGTCACCCGCCACGACACGTGCTGCCAGACTCCCGCCTGGCCGGGCGGCACGACATGGACGGTGTAGTCGGGGCGGCCGTACTTGTACGCCTGGTAGCCGAACACCGTGGGGGCGCCGACGGCGAGCACGACGGACAGCACGGTTCCCCCCACGAGCAGGCCCGTACGCCGCGCGGGCGCTCTGGACTCCTCCGCGGAGACCTCTGCGGACTCCTCCGCGGACACTTCGGCGGGCGGCTCCGTGGGCGCTTCCCTGGGCGCCTCCGCGGATGGGCGAGCGGTTGCGAGCGCTGCGGGAGGCGGCTGCCGGTTCGTCCGCAGCGCGGGGAAGGGCTGCGTGGACCTGTCCTCGCCTTCGGGCTCCAGAGGCGGCCACACGCGCAGGTCCGTCGGCGGCTTCAGCGTGCCGGGGATGGGGACGGAGGGCGGCGCCGTCGGCACGGGCGGGGGAAGCGCGCCGCTGTAGGTGATGTCGGAGGGCTGCGTCGGCCGGGGGAGCGAACCAGTCGCGGGCGTCCGGGCCGTTCCGTCGGCGGGGTTCCGTCCATGGGCGTCTCGGTCATCGGCTCGCGCTCACGAGAGAGTGGTAGTCCTTCGCCTGTGAGATCAGCCGGTCGGCGGCGGCACCGGACAGCCCCAGGTCGATCTGCGCCTCGGGCGCGTAGGTGTCGCTCACCAACGGGCTGACGGGAGGGATGAAGACGAGGTCGGCACCCGGCACCTCGTCTTCGGGCACCTCGAAGACGAGCAGCCCGCTGGACCAGAACCCGGGCTGGATGTACTTGTTGAACAGCGTCAGCGCGTCGTTGACCTTGTCCGTCGGCTGGTAGCGCCGGCCGTCCGCCGTCAGGAGGACGGGGGGACTGAGTCTGCTCAGCTTGAAGGGCTCGCGCGCGCTCGTCGCCGAGACGTCGACCAGGAGGAACAGGTTGCTCGTGGCCACCTTGGTCACTTTGTTCGAGTAGTCCGTGGTGTCCACGGCGCGGGCGGCCGCGACCGACAGGACCTTCACGGTGAAGCGTTTGGTCTCCACCGTCTCGCCGATCCGGCCCTTGTAGGTCAGGTACGAGACACGCTGCTCGAAGGACATCGCGAAGTTCTGCTGTGTGTACACGGCGGCGGCCGCGAGCGCGATCCCCGCCACCCCGGCGGCGAAACGCCGCGCCAGCCCGCGCCTGGGCGGCCTGCGGCTCGCGGCACGACGGGCCGTACGGCTGTCCGCCTGGGTGAGCGTCATCAGCTGCTCTCCTTCCGTACGGGAAGGGTGATCCGGGCGGCCACCTCAGGCTCGAAGGGGCCCTTGTCGTCCTTGCGTTCGCCCACGAGCATCCAGTCATGGCCCTGGTTCAGCAGTCCGAGTTCCTCGTATTCGAACGAGCCCACGTCGAGGCTGATCTCGGGGGGCGCGGTCGCAGCGGGCTCGAGCTCGTACTTCACCACGACCGTGGTGGTGATTCCGGGATGCAGTTGGTGGCTCTCGACGCCGAGACTGAGCACGGAGACGTCGGGGCCGTACTTGGTTTTGATCTCCGGACGGGTCCGCAGGAGAGAGCCGGCGAAGGAGCCGAACGGCGAGTACTTCCCGGCATCCGGCATGACGCCGACCGAGGCCGTCTTGTCGCCCATGTTGGTGACCTTGAGAACGAGCTCCAGATAGCGCTTGGTGTCGCCGAAGTCGCCCTTCTCGGTGGTGTCGATCGCCTTGATGAACTGGGTGTGGAACTGCCCCTGGTCGATCGTGTCCCCGGGCGAGACCGTGGGCGGGGGCTTCTCCGGGGCCTCCTTCAAGCCGCCGAAGGCGGCCGTGACGCCGATGCCCACCACGGCCAGTGCGAGGGCGACCGGGACGAGGACCGGGCGTCGTCGGCGGGCGCCATTGGGGGATGACGTCATGGCAAGCGATGGTAGTACGACCACAGTTGCCCCATTGGTCGCAATGGTTCGGACCCCCGCGCGGAAATACGTCCGAATGGCGAGAAGCGCGCCCTGACAGGGCTTCCAGCTCCTACGCTGTGACCGAGGCGGACATGGAGGGCCCGTGGGCGACCCGCACCCCGAGCATGCCCAGTTGCAGGCGGACCGGATCTACCTGGGCTGGCAGTACGCGCTGCTGTACCCGGATCCCGGGCCGCCGCCGAAGCGACCGGCAAGGGAGGACGTCACCGAGCCTCCGGTGGACACCGAGTGGATCCACCGGGAGCGGCTCCAGAAGGACCTGCTCAACCGCCCGGTCCGGATCTTCCGTACGTTCATGGCCGTGGTGGCCGCGGGGATCCTCGTCCTCGGCGTGACCGGCCTGCTCACCTGGTCGTTCGTGGCGCTCGGCCTGGTCGCCGCCGGCGGCGTGGCCGCCATCTGCACCTACGCCATCCGGCAGGGCGACCGTACGGTGAACGAGCGGCTCGACGAGCGCCGCCGCAAGGCGCTGCGGGAGCAGGAGCGCCGCCAGCGGGAGATCGTCACGGCCCAGGAGGAGCACGCCGCGAAATACCGCGACTGGGCCGAGAAGAAGAACCGCTTCGACAGGCAGATCACCTGGTATGCCGTGGCGGTGCCCGACGACATCGACCGGGTCGACGTCGCCGGGGGCACGCTGACCGGCTGGTCGGCGCTGGTCACGCTGATCGGCGCGACCCGGCTCTACAGCGGCGGCCACCTGACCGTGCTCGACCTGTCGGAGGGCGCGATCGCCAAGGACCTGATCGAGCTGGCGCGCAGGGGCGGGGACGACCCGCTCGTCTGGGTGCTCCCGGTGGACCTGCCCCGGCTCGACCTGGGCGCGACGCTCAAGCCCGAGGCGTTCGCCGACGTGCTCGCCCACGTGGTGAGCGTGAGCGAGGAGACCAGCAGGGACATCGGCTTCGACAACGCGATCCTTGAGCGCGTGCTTGAGGTCCTGGGCGAGAACGCGACGATCAGCCAGGTCACCGCCGCCCTGCGGGCGCTCGCCCAGGTGGGCGACCCGCGCGACGACATGAAGGGCGGCCTGCTCACGGCGTCGCAGCTCGAACGCATCGGCACGCTGTTCGGCCGGGGCGTGGCCGACCGGGTGGTCATCGAGCGGGCGTGGGCGCTGGAATCGCAGCTGCGCAAGCTGGAGACGCTCGGCTCGCAGGCCGTGCGGCTGCCGCCCGCGCGGCTGCGGGTCGTCAGCATGGACCGGCAGGCGGGGGTCTTCGGCAACCGCGTGCTCGGGACGTACGTCGCGACCGCGCTCACGCACATCCTGCGCCAGTCGCCGGCGAGCGAGCGGCCCTGGTATCACACGATCATCGTGGCGGGCGCGGACAAGCTGCGCGGCGACGTGCTCGACCGGCTCATGGACGCCTGCGAGACCTCGCGCACCGGGCTCGTGCTGACCTACCGCAGCCTCACCCCGACCGTGCGGGAGCGGCTCGGCCGGGGACACGCGGCGGTCGCGTTCATGCGCCTGGGCAACGCCGAGGACGCCCGGGTGGCCAGCGAGCACGTCGGCACCGAGCACCGCCTGGAGCTCGCCCAGCTCACCGAGACGTTCAGCTCGGCGGTCAACGGCCCGAGCGGCTTCTACACCTCCACCGTCGGCGAGAGCCGTACGGAGGGGGAGGAGAAGAGCGAGGGCGACCTGCGGGAGGACATCACCGAGTCGACCGAGTGGGGGCGGCGCGCGCCCACGGTCGCCGACGGGGTCCTGCAGCGGTCGCGGGAGTTCCTGGTCGAGCCGCACCAGCTCCAGCAGCTCCCCACGACCTCCGTGATCGTCACCTACTCGACGGCGGAGGGACGCCAGGTGCGCCTCGCGGACGCGAATCCGGCGATACTCACCTTTCCGAAGACGACGCTGGGGGAGTTCGAGGAGATCCGCCGGGCCGCCCTCGCGCCACCGGAGCCCGAGCCGGAGCCGGAGGAGCCCGCGCTGCCCGACGTGCCCCCGAACCTCGGCCCGCCGCCGCCGCGCCTCGACTGGCGCAAGCGGCCATGACGGCTCCCGAAACGTCGTACGCGCCCATGACACCGTCCGCTGTCGGTAAGGGCATCGTCAACCGGGGTGTGCGGGCGTGATCGTTGAAGGAGTCTCTCCCCTGTTCGTCGTTAACTGAGGGGTCTGATGCAGCCGTTTCCCCTGAGCGGGCCGTGGTACCGGATTCAGGCGATCACCGCCCCATCGCGTAGTTCGTCCGCGGAGTGGGACTTCGTCACGGTGCTCCCCGCGGTCCTGTCCGCCGCGCAGCGCAACCGGCCGTTCGTCATCGGCTGGCTGTCGCGGGGTTCGGGTGCGCCGCTGGAGCTCATCACCAACGCGGGACCGCTCACGCCGCCCAAGCCGCCCAAGCGCGCGGCGACCACGCCGGAGCCGCCGGTCACCGGCCCGCAGCCGCTGCTGTTCCCCGGCGGCGCGCGCGGCGTGGAGATCGGTGACGAGTGGCTGGCCGACCTCGCCGACCTCGTCTGGACGCCGTGCCCCGGCCGCCAGGCTCCGCCGCTCTACGGCAGGCGCGAGCCGGAGCCGGACGAGACCAAGCGGCCCACGCTGTTCGAGTCGACGCTGGTCACGCTCATGTCCCGGCCGTTCGCGTGGGTGGTGGTCGCCGAGCCGACCGACCTGCTCGACGCCGAGGTGGCCCACCTGCGCACCCAGCTCAACGTGCTGCGCCAGTATGGCGACGCCTCGGAGCGGTCGCGGTTCGACGCCGAGCGGGCCGAGCGCCGGATGCAGGAGCTCGACGCCTTCCGCGAGGCCGGGCTGTGGAACGTCCGGGTGCTCGCCGGTGCGGCCGGCCCCGACGAACTGCGCCAGATCGCTCCGGTGCTGGTCGGCTCGGTGGAGATGAGCCACCACCCCTACCGGCTGCGCAGCGCGATGTCGCTGCCCGCCCTGAGCGGCGACGGCACCTGCGAGTCGGTGTACGGCTTCAGCGAGGCGCTGGCCGTCAACCTGCAGGACTCGGCCGACGGGGCGGCGGCGCCGTTCGCGGCGACGGCCGGGGCCCTCGCCGCGCTCGCCGGGCTGCGCGCCGCGAGGTGCCGGGCGTCCGGGTGCTCGACGCGGGCTTCTTCGACGTGACGAGCGAGGCCGAGGTCGAGGGCTCGGCGGAGACCGTGGACCTCGGCGCGATCGTCGACGGGCAGGACCGCGCCGTCGGAACATTCCGGGTGCCGCTGGCCACGCTGAACCGCCACGCCTTCGTCACCGGCGCCACCGGCTCGGGCAAGTCGCAGACCGTGCGGCACCTGCTCGAGCAGCTCACCAAGGCGGGCATTCCGTGGCTGGCGATCGAGCCGGCCAAGTCGGAGTACGCCGCGATGGCCGGCCGGGTCGAGCACCTGGCGCCGCTGACCGTCATCAACCCCTCGGCGCCCGACAACGTGCCGATCAGCGTCAACCCGCTCGCGCCCGAGCCCGGCTATCCGGTGCAGGCCCACATCGACATGGTCAGGGCGCTGTTCATGGCGGCCTTCGACGCTGAGGAGCCGTTCCCGCAGATCATGTCGCTGGCGCTGCAGCGCGTCTACGAGGCCAACGGCTGGGACGTGGTCACCGGCGGCGGCATCCCGGGGGCCGCCGTGCAGCCGGCCGTACCGACCCTGGAGCAGCTCCAGCAGCACGCTCTCGAGGTCATCCAGGAGATCGGGTACGGCAACGAGGTCCAGGCCGACGTCGAGGGCTTCATCAGCCTGCGCCTGCGCAGCCTGCGCGTCGGCAGCGCGGGCCGGTTCTTCGAGGGCGGCCACCCGGCCGACATCGGCGGGCTGCTCCAGCGCAACGTCGTGCTCGCGATCGAGGACGTTGCCAACGACGAGGACAAGGCGTTCCTCATGGGAACGCTCATCATCCGCATCGTCGAGCACCTGCGGATGCGCGCCCGCTCGGAACCGCGGGCCGAGGACGGCGTCGGCGGCCTGCGGCACGTCATCGTCATCGAGGAGGCCCACCGGCTGCTGCGCGACCGGGGCTCCCAGCGGGCCTCCACCCACGCCGTCGAGCTGCTGGCCGGGATGCTCGCCGAGATCCGGGCGTACGGCGAGGGCATCATCGTGGCCGAGCAGATTCCCACCAAGCTCGTCTCCGACGTGGTGAAGAACACCGCGCTCAAGGTCGTGCACCGGCTCCCGGCCGAGGACGACCGCGCGCTCGTCGGCGCGGCGATGAACCTGAGCGAGGACCAGTCGCGCCAGGTGGTGTCGCTCCAGCCGGGCTTCGCCGCGGTGTTCGCCGACGGCATGGACCGTCCGCTGCGCGTCCAGGTGCCGCTGGGCGAGGACCGCGAGCGCGAGACGCTCGGCCCGGTGCCGCCCATCTGCGGGCGCCGCTCGGCCGCCTGCGGGCGCGAGTGCCGTACGGGGAAGGCGTGCACGCTGGTCGAGCTGCGCGAGGCCGACCTGCTCGCGGTGGCCCCGGAGTGGGCGTGGCTGCGCATCTGGACCGACACGGTCGTCCTGGCGTTCGTGACGAACCGGTCGCTGCCGGGCGTGCCGCGCGTGCTCGCCGACATCTGGGCGGAGCTGCCGGCCAAGCGGCGCGAGTGCCTGCTGGCCACGCTGGTCGAGCGGTCGGTCTCGCGCCGCGCCTGGTCGCTGCGCACGTGGTTCGACCCCGCGCTGCTCACCGAGAAGGCCGCCGAGGTCGCCGCCGGGCTGCTCGCGGCGGGCCAGGCGGACGGCGCGGAGAGCGAGCCGCCGATGCGGGCGGGCGAGCGGCCGGGCGCGGCCTGGGTGATCCCCCAGGTCCGCTGGCTGCACGAGGTGGACCGGCTGTTCCCGTTCGGGCATCCCGCGCCCAACCTGCGCAGCCCGGCCCCGGCGATGGAGTATCCGCTGTTCGGCACCGACCCCGCGGGCCGGCCGTACCCCCACCAGGGGGTCAACGGCGCCGAGCCGGCCGAGGGCGGGGTCGCGGTCGGCGTACGCACCGAGCTGCTCGGCCACCGCGCCAAGGCGCTGCGCCACCACCCGCTGTCGATGGAGGTGGACCGCAACCGCGCACTGGCCTGGCGGGTCATCCTGGGCGACGACGAGCACGAGGGCATCCAGCGCGACGTGACGACGGTCGCCATCGGGGTCGAGCCGCGTGAGCGGGTCAAATACGTGGCCCAGACGATGAGCGCGGGCTGGCTGGAGACGGTTCTGTCCTGGCCGCGCCGGTTCGTGCTGCCGTTCGACGGCGACACCCCCGCGGAGCTGTCCTTCGGATCGTGACATCCGCGTGGCCGACTAGGATCGCGGCATGAGTCAGCTTCCGTTGCGGGCGCAGCTCGCCAGCGCCCTGGGCCGCACGGCCGCGACGCTGTCCAGGGCCACCGGGCGTGGCGACGGCTCGGTGATCGGCGGCAGGGTCGGCCTCATGCTGGAGCCCGACCTGCTGCGCAAGCTCGCGGCCGACCGCAAGCTCGTCCTGGTCAGCGCCACGAACGGCAAGACCACGACGACGCGTCTGATCACCTCGGCGCTGCAGGAGCTCGGCGACGTGGCGACGAACGCGTTCGGCGCCAACATGCCCGCCGGGCACGTGTCGGCGCTCGCCTCCAACAAGGACGCGCCGTACGGCGTGCTGGAGGTCGACGAGAAGTACCTTCCCGAGGTCCTCGACACGACCAACGCCGGCATCGTCTGCCTCATGAACCTGAGCCGCGACCAGATGGACCGGGCGGCCGAGATCTGGCTGCTGGCCCAGAAGTGGCGCCGCGCGCTCGCCGGCAGGCCCGTCCACGTGATCGCCAACTGCGACGACCCGCTGGTCACCTGGGCCGCGTCCGCCGCGGCCGGGGTCACCTGGGTGGCGGCGGGGCAGCGCTGGCGGGAGGACTCCTGGTGCTGCCCCGAGTGCGGCGGCCCGCTCGACCGCGCCGGGTTCGGCAACGGAGGTCAGGGGCTCACTCCGGCCCAGATGGCCGACACGAACTGGGCGTGCCGCGAGTGCACCTTCCGCCGGCCCCAGCCCAACTGGGTGCTCGACGGGGAGTACGTGACCGACCCCTGGGGTCAGCACTGGCGCCTGGACATCCAGCTTCCCGGCCAGGCCAACCGGGCGAACGCCGCCGTCGCGCTGGCGGTCGCCGCGACGCTCGGCCTCGACCCCGGCCGGGCGCTGCCCCGGCTGCGTACGGTGACCTCCGTGGCCGGGCGTTACACGACCGTCGAGCGGGACGGCAGGTCGCTGCGGCTGCTGCTGGCCAAGAACCCGGCCGGCTGGCTGGAGGCGTTCGACGTCGCCGATCCGGCGCTGCCGATCATCCTGTCGGTCAACGCGCAGGGGCCGGACGGCCGCGACACCTCCTGGCTGTGGGACGTCGACTACCGCATCCTGCGCGGCCGGCCCGTCCTCGTCACCGGCGAGCGCCGCCTCGACCTCGCGCTGCGGCTGGCCGTCGCCGGCGTCCCCTTCCAGCTCTGCGACTCGTTCGAGCAGGCGATGGGCCTCCTCGCGCCCGGCAAGATCGACGTGATCGCCAACTACACCGCGTTCCAGCAGATCCGAGCGGAGTTCGGCCGTGCAGTCTGAATTGTCCATCGTCTGGATCTATCCCGACCTTCTCAGCACGTACGGCGACCAGGGCAACGTCCTGGTGCTGGAGCAGCGGGCCCGGGCCCGGGGCATCCCGACCAGGACCGTACACGTACGCTCGTCCGACCCCGTGCCGCAGCAGGGCGACGTCTACCTGATCGGCGGCGGCGAGGACCGGCCGCAGATCCTCGGGGCGGAGCGGTTGCGCCGCGACGGCGGTCTGCACGCCGCGATCCAGCGCGGCGCGGCCATGCTGGCGGTCTGCGCCGGCTACCAGATCATGGGCACGGTGTTCGGCGGTGAGGAAGGGCAGCCGGTGCCCGGCGTCGGCCTGCTGGACATCAGCTCGGGACGGGGCGAGCGGCGCGCCGTCGGCGAGCTGGCCGCCGAGGTTGATCCGGCCCTGGGGCTGCCCACGCTGACGGGCTTCGAGAACCACATGGGCGTGACCAGGCTCGGCCCCGGCGTGCGCCCGCTGTCGCGGACCCTCGTCGGCACCGGCAACGGCGACGGCACGGAGGGCTGCTACGCGGGCCGCGTCATCGGCACCTATCTGCACGGTCCGGCGCTCGCCCGCAACCCCGCGCTGGCCGACCTGCTGCTGAGCTGGGTGACCGGACCGCTGCCCCCGATCGACGACAGCTGGTATCAGGCGCTGCGCGACGAACGCCTGCGCGCGGTGCTGCCGAGCTGATCGGTCAGCAGGTCCTGGCCGCTCAGCAGACCCCGGCCGGTCAGTAGATCAGCGCCTGCACGCCCTCGCCCAGGGCCTCCTCGACGAACGTGGAGGCCCCGGCGATGCGCACGCCGTCGATCACGTCGTCCACGGTGATGTCCCGGCGGGCGGCGCACTGGGTGCACAGCGTGACCCTGCCCGCGGCGAGCACGGCGTCGAGCATGTCCTCCAGCGGGGCGGCCTCGGCCAGGGTGAACTCCTTGGCCCGGCCGGGCAGCGCGAACCACGAGGACTCGCCGGTCAGCCACAACGAGACCGGGACACCGCTCGCCAGCGCGGCCGCCGCGACCGTGAACGCCTGGTTGCAGCGCTCCGGGGCGTCCGCCCCCGCCGTCACCTTGATCACCAGTGATCGTGCCATGCTGCGAGCCTAGTCCGCCGGGGTCGCCGGTGTGTCGGCGCATGCCGTACAAGTTGGGCATTCCGCGCATGCCGTGCGTGGTGTGAGGGGCCGTCCGCGCGCCTCTAAGCTCGTCTCCATGGACGTACATCCCGACCTCGAGCCGATCGCCTTCCTCCTGGGCCGCTGGGAGGGGGCCGGGGTGATCGGCTATCCCACCATGGAGAGCGCCAACTTCGGCCAGGAGATCGTCTTCGGGCACAACGGGAAGCCGTTCCTGACCTATCAGAGCCGTACGTGGCTGCTCGACGCCGAGGGCAACAAGGTCCGGCCCCTGTCCACGGAGACGGGGTTCTGGCGGATCCAGCCCGAGCGCCAGATCGAGGTGTGCCTCGCGCACCCGACCGGCATCGTGGAGATCTACGTGGGGGAGGTCGTCTTCCACAAGATCGAGCTGCGTACGGACGTGGTCGCGCGGACCACGACGGCCAAGGAGTACAACGCGGGCCACCGGCTCTACGGCCTGGTCAACGGCAACCTCATGTACGCCTACGACATGTCGGCGAT
>NZ_MWJN01000029.1:0-87961 GCF_002027145.1 Microbispora sp. GKU 823
GTCCTTGGCGCCGAGCAGGGCCAGCAGCGCGCGCTCGCGGGCCGCCTCCGCCTCCCGCGCGGCCGCCCGCACCCGGCCGAGCGTGGTCGCGACGACCTGGGCGACGATGGCCGCCGCCGGGTCCTCGCCCTCCCAGCACACGTAGCCGTCCGGCCGGCCGCCGACCCGGATCACGGTCGCGTTGGCCGCCGGGTCGGCCAGGTCGGCGCACCGTACGCGACCCCGACGGAGGCGGACGCCGCGCGCAGGATGTCGTCCTCGCCCGCGCCCTCCATAGCGCCGAGGCCCTCGATGGCCTCGCGCGTACGGCGCAGCAGCAGCCCGGGGTCGGCGCGTACGGCCGCGCTGAGGCCGAGCACGGTGTCCGACAGCGAGTGGTCGGAGGCGCCGGCGAGCAGCGCGACCCCCTCCCGCCTGGCCAGCTCCACCATCTCCGGCGAGGTGCCCGAGGGGCCCGGCAGCACGATCCCGGCCAGGCCGCCGCGGCCGGCCAGGCGCAGCGCGTCGAGCACGTCGCACGACCGCATGGCGTGGCGGGACAGGATCGCCAGCGCGCCGGGGGCCGCCGAGGCCAGCTCGCGCATCTCGTCGACGAGGACGACGCTGCCGACCTCCCGGGCGTCCCAGGGCCCGGCGACGAGCGTCAGCCTGCGGCCCGCGGGCGTCCTGAGCAGGTCACTGACGCGGCGCATCGGGGGTCTCACCTTCGTCACGGGGATCGCGGGGAGCCGAGGAGGCCGGGGTGGTCAGCACCTCCTCCGCACGGTGACATGCCACCTTACGCCCCTCGACCTCACGCGCCTGCGGCGTCTCCTCCCGGCAGCGGTCCACCGCGAGAGGACAGCGCAGCCGGAACGGGCACCCCGTCGCCGCCGCGGCCGCCTCGGTCCGCCCGGCCGCGCGCGGCGGCTCGCCGCCCAGGCGCGGCACCGCGTCGCGCAGCGCCCGGGTGTACGGGTGGGCCGGGCGGGTGAGCAGTTCCATGGTCGGGCCCGACTCGACGACCCGCCCGGCGAACAGCACCGACGACGTACGGCACAGCCGCCCCACGACGCCGAGGTTGTGCGTGATGAGCAGGTAGCCGAGCCCGTGTTCGGCGGCCAGCCTCTCCAGCAGGTCGAGGATCCTGGCCTGCACCGTGACGTCGAGCGCGCTCGTGGGCTCGTCGAGCACCAGCAGGCGCGGCTCCACGGCCAGGGCGCGGGCGATGGCCACCCGCTGCCGCTGGCCGCCGGACATCTCGTGCGGCCTGCGGGCGGCGAGCGCGGGGTCGAGCCCCACGTCGGCGAGGAGCGCGGCGACCCGGTCCCGCCGCTCGGCCCTGGACATGCGGTGATGGGTGGTCAGGGCCTCGGTGATCGACGCCCCGGCCGTCATCCGGGGGTCGAGCGCCTCGCTGCCGTCCTGGAAGACCGGCTGCACGGCCCGGCGGAACTCGGCCCGGCCCGCCCTGCCGAGCCCGGCCAGGTCGCCGGCGCCGTACCGGACGACGCCGGATCGCGGGCGCATGAGGCCGAGCAGGGCGCGGGCGAGCGTGGTCTTGCCCGAGCCGCTCTCCCCGATCAGGCCCACGCCGCCCTCGTCCACGGCGAGGCTCACGTCGTGGACCACCGCCGTCGTGCCGTAGGCGAGGGTGACCCCCTCGGCGGCGAGCAGAGTCATGACCCCTCCGCGCGTTCTGGCAGTGCGGGCCCAGCGTCGGGTAGTGCGGGCACCGCGGCGATCAGCTCCTGGGTGTAGGGGTCGCGCGGCCGGGTGAACACCTCGGCGGCTGACCCGCTCTCCACCACGGCGCCGTCGCGCATGACCACGACCCGGTCGGCGATCGTGGAGACCAGCGCGAGGTCGTGGGAGACCAGCAGCACGGCGAGGCCGCGCTCGTCGCGCAGCCGCCGCAGCACCGCGACCACCTCGGCCTGCACGGTCACGTCGAGCGCGCTGGTCGGTTCGTCGGCCAGCACGACCTGCGCGCCGAGCGCCAGGGCGAGCGCGATGGCGAACCGCTGGGCCTGGCCGCCGGACACCTGGTGGGGGTAGCGGCGCAGGATCTCCGGGTCGAGCAGCACCGCGCGGACGCCCTCCTCGGCCCGCTCCCGCGCGTCCGCGCCCTTCACGCCGTGGCGGGCGAGCGCGCGGCGCATGAGCGTGCCCAGGCGCATGGTGGGGTTGAGCGCGGCCTGCGGGCTCTGCATCACCAGGGCGGCCCGCGACCCGCGGATGTCCCGCAGCCGCGCCGGGCTCGCCGTGAGCACGTCCACGTCGCCGACGGTGATCCGGCCGGAGACGTCGGCGCCGTGGACGAGGCCGAGCGTGCTGAGCAGGGTGGTGGTCTTGCCCGATCCGCTCTCGCCGACGATCGCCACGCACTCCCCCGCGGCCACGTCGAGTTCGGGGACCGACGCGATCACCCGGTCGCCGATCCTCACGACGAGGTCCCTCACGCTGATCAAACTCATGCGCCCTCCTCGCCTTCGGCTCGGAGTGGCATTCGCCAGACGCTGTGTTCATTGATTCGCTCGCTACGCTCGCTCATCGCGACAGCCTCGCCCTCAGCCCCTCGCCCAGCACGTTGAACGAGAACGCGGTGACCAGGATGGCGAGGCCGGGGAAGGTCACCACCCACCAGTCGGTGGTGAAAAGCGACTGGCCCTGCTGGACCATCAGCCCCCACTCGGAGGTCGGCTCGTGGGCGCCCAGCCCGAGGTACGACAGCGCGGCGGCGGTGAGGATGACCCCGCCGCCGTCCAGCGACAACTGGACCAGCACCGGCGTGAGCGAGTTCGGCAGCACGTGCCGCAGCACGATGAGCGGGGCGGGCACGCCCAGGCAGCGCGCGGAGTCGACGAAGCCCCGGGTGGCCACGGACGAGGCGACCGACGCCGTGAGCCGGGCGTACCACGGCCACCAGGTGACCGCGATCGCCACGATCACCGTGGTCACGCTGGGCTGGAGCACCACGGCGAGCGCCAGCGACAGCAGCAGCGCGGGGAAGGCGAGGAAGATGTCGGTCACCCGCATGATCACGTCGCGGGCCCAGCCGCCGGCGTACCCGGCGACCACGCCCAGGATGACGCCGGCCACGCCGCTGACGGCCAGCACCGCGACGGCGATCAGCAGCGAGGTGCGGGCGCCGAACAGGACCCGGCTGAGCACGTCGCGGCCGACCTGGTCGGTGCCGAACCAGTGGGCGCCGCTCGGCGGCAGCAGCGCCTCCAGGGGGTGCGTGGCCGAGCCGCCGTCCTCCGGGTAGGGGGCGATCCACGGCGCGAGCAGCGCCGCGAGCACGACGATGCCCAGCAGCACGGCCCCCGCCACCGCGAGGCGGTCCACTCCGGCCAGGCGCCGCAGCGGCGTACGGCGGAACACGGGCAGAGCGGGGGCCGTCACCGGGCCCTCACCCTCGGGTCGACCACGCCCTGGAGGAGGTCCACGGCGAGGTTGGCGATGACGTACAGCACGGCGACCAGCAGCGTGACCCCGGCGATGGCGGGGGTGTCGAGCGAGCGGATCGAGTCGGCGGCGTACCGTCCGAGGCCCGGCCAGTTGAACACGGCCTCCACGAGGAAGCCGTTCACGATCGAGTACGCGAAGACGAGCGCGATCAGCGACAGCACCGGGTTCAGCGCGGGCCGCAGGGCGAACCGGGTGAGCACCGCGGTCTCCCCGAAGCCGAGCGCGCGCTCGAGCCGGGCGTGGTCGCGTGACGACTCCTCGATGAGGGCGGCCCTGGTCATCTGGGCCACCACCCCGGCCGGGTACGCCGCGATCACCAGGGCGGGCAGCACCAGGTGCGACAGCGTGCTCGTGAGGATCGGCCAGTTGCCGGTGATCAGCGCGTCCACGGCGTGATGTTGGTGTAGAGGTGCAGCGGGCTGGTCCGGTCGAGCGAGGCGTCGTACTCCCCGGCGACGGGGAACCAGCCGAGCCCGCTGGCGAAGACCGTCTGCAGGGCCAGCGCCAGCCAGAACACCGGCACCGACACGGCCAGCATCGACGACAGCCGCACCGACAGGTCGGGCAGGCGGCCCTTGTAGCGGGCGGCGGCGATCCCCAGCGGGATGCCTGCGACCAGCGCGATGATCAGCGCCGCGCCCACGAGTTCCAGGGAGGCGGGGAACGCCTGGAAGAGGTCGTCGCGCACGGGCTGCCGGGTGTGCAGGCTGGTCCCCCAGTCGCCGCCCAGCAGGTCGCGCACGTAGTTCCACAACTGCACCGGCAGCGGGTCGTCCAGGCCGAACCGCCGCCGGGCCTCGGCGAGCTCGGCCGCCGTCGCCTTCGGCCCGGCGTACGCCACGGCCGGGTCGCCGGGCACCAGGCGCATGACGGCGAACGTGAGGACGATCACGCCGGCCACGACCAGGACGGCCTGGCCGAGCCGGCGGATCAGGTACCTCGGCATGATCAGGCGCCGGGCTTCAGGTCGTAGACGAACACCACGTTGGGGTAGGCCGGATTGTCCACGTACCCCTGGACCGACTTGGCGTAGGCCCGCTGGTAGTTCTGCACGTACGGCACGGCCACCGCCGCCTGCTCGTTAATGATCTTGTTCTGGAGGTCGGCGTACGCCTTCTCCGCCGCGGCCTTGTCGGTCGCGGTAAGCGCGGGCAGCTCGTCGATCTCCTTGTCGATCGCCGCGTCCTTCAGGTAGGAGAGGTTGAACTGCACGTTCTTCTCACCGTGGAAGACGTTGACGAACCACGAGTAGGCGTCGGCGTAGTCGGGGAACCAGTACATGATGAAAATGTCCTGGCGCTTCGACGGGTCCTTCGCCTTGCCCTGGTCCCACTGCGTGGTCCACTGCAGCGGCTTGGCCGACAGCTTCACGTTGAGCTTGTCGAGCGCCGAGGAGAGCAGCGTGACCAGCAGTTCCTGGTCGGAGTCCCCCTGGGCGTAGGTCAGCGTCAGGTCGAGCTGCTTGCCGCCGGGGCCGTACCCGGCCTCCTTGAGCAGCGCCTCGGCGCCCGCGAGGTCCTGCTTGGGCGTCATGCCGGGGATGTTGCCGAGCAGGCCCTCGGGGACCAGGCCGCTGGCGGCCACGCCCGAGCCCTTCATCGCCGCCACGAGGCCGTCGTAGTCGATCGCCTTCTGCAGGGCCTGGCGCAGCTTCACGTCCTTGAGCGGGCCGTCGGCCGTGTTGAACAGCACGAGCAGGTTCTGGAACGACGGCGTCTGCGAGGTCTGCACCGTGTCCGTGGCCCCCGCCTGGGCGAACAGCTGCGAGTTGAGCCGCTGGACGAACGACACCTCGCCGCGCTGCAGCAGCTGCCAGGCGGTGGTCAGCTCGGGCGTGACCCGGAAGGCGATCTTCTTGTAGTGCTGGCCGTCCCAGCCACCCCAGTAGCCGTCGAACGCCTTGAGCGTGAGCTCGGTCTCCTTGCCCTTCTGCCAGCTCTCGATCGTGTAGGGCCCGGAGCCCGCGTCATGGCCCTCGCCGAACCACTTCTTCAGGTCGCCGGAGGCGGCCGTGGTGTCGTAGATGTACGACGCGTAGCCGGCCGAGGCGACCAGGTCGAGCGGGGCGGGGTACTTGAGCGTGAACTCCAGCGTCGTGGCGTCCTTGGCCTCGATCTTGTCGACCGCGCCCCAGATGTAGGCCGCCCCCTGCCCCTCCTTGATCGTGCGCTCGATCGCCGCCTTGGCCGCGGCGGCGTCCACCGGCTTGCCCGTGTGGAACGTCGCGCCCTGGCGCAGGGTGAACGTCCACTTCTTGCCGTCCGAGGAGGAGGTCCACGAGGACGCCAGGCGGGGCTCGGCCTTCTTCGTCTGCGGGTTGTAGCGGGTCAGCGACTCGTAGATGTTCTCCATCGCGATGATCTCGTTGGAATACGAGCTCGCGGGGTCCCAGTCGGTGACGACGTCCAGGTTGGGGACGTACACGAACGTGCTGTCGGCCGAGCCTCCGGCCGAGCCGGCCGAGGAGCCGGGCTGCGGGGTGGAGTCGGCGGCGCCGCGGACCTGCCCGCCCGAGCAGGCCGCGGCGGTGACCGTCACGGCGGTCACGGCTCCCGCGGCGAGAAGACGCTTGTGCCAGCGCATGTGAGGGAGTTCCTTTCCTATCCGGCCTGCCGGGCGAGGGGGCCGGCGGCCTTGACGTGCAGGCGCACCGCGGGCTCAGGAAGGTAGCTGAGAGGGATCTCGCTGAGCTCGACGATCTGAACGGTTGCGGGGTCGGCCCCGGCGGCGACGGCCCGCGCGGCCGCCTCCTCCTTGGCGTTGTCGATCAATCTAGCCCTGGAGCTCCCGCCCCCAGAAGCGGGCACGATCGTTTCGAGCCTGCCGCTGGCGAGGGCGATGGCCGCGCCCACGGCGTTGGCCACCTCCGCGTGCGCCGGGCGGATGACCTCACGTGCCCCGGGCACGTGATCGGCCAGCAGGAACGCGCCGCCGCCGACCGCGACGAGCGGCCGGTCGGCCCGCCCGAGCGCCACGCGGTCCACCGCGTCCGCGACGGCCTCGTCGGCCGCCCGTACGGCCCCCGGCCAGGCGCTCGTACCACTCCTCGGGGACGGGACGGGTGCCGACCGTCCCCCGCCCGGCCGCCACCGCGGCGTCGGTCATGGTGGGGGTGGAGCCGCCGAAGACCAGCGCCTCCGTGCCGATCCGGTAGCCGACCGAGCGCGGCTCCGCCCCGACGATCGTGCCGCCGCCGAGCGCGATGGACAGGATGTCGGCATCCGGAAGTTGGTCGTCACCCCGCCGATCTCGACCGCCGCGGCGGACTCCCGGGGGAAGCCGCCCACGAGCACGCCGAGGTCGGTCGAGGTGCCGCCGACGTCGGCCACGATCGCGTCCGTCACGCCCGACAGGTACGCCGCTCCGCGCAGCGAGTTGGCCGGCCCCGAGCCGATGGTCAGCACCGGGTAGCGGGCCGCGTAGTCGACGGCCATCAACGTGCCGTCGTTCTGCGCGAAGTACGTCTCGACCTCCAGGCCCCTCGCCTCCAGGGCCCCGCGCAGCGCGGCGGTGACGTCGCGGGCCACGCCGTACAGGGCGGCGTTGAGCACGGTCGCGTTCTCGCGCTCCAGCAGGCCGAGCGAGCCGATCTCGTGGCTGAGGCTCACCGGCACGTCGCCGATCTCGGCACGGATGATCTCGGCGACCCGGTTCTCCTGGTCGGCGCTCGCCGGGCTGAACACGCCGGTGACGGCGATCGCGTCGGCCGGCGTGGTCGCCACGAACTTCCTGACCGCGTCCACGTCGAGAGGCGCGATCTCGCGCCCGTCCACGAAGTGCCCGCCGCGCACGATCGCGGTGCCCGCCGCGACGGTGTCGCGCAGGTCGTCGGGCCACTCGCTGAGCGGCGGCACGGACGTGGTCGCCGGGGCGCCGAGCCGCAGCACGGCCACCCGGCCGAGCGCGCGCCGCTCCAGGATGGCGTTGGTCGCGTGGGTGGTGCCGAGCATCACCCGCTTCACGCGCTTGTCCAGGCCCGGCTCGGGCAGCTCTGCGAGGACCGCGTCGAGCGCCGCGCGCAGGCCCTCGGTCACGTCGGGGCTGGTGGGCCGCTTGGCGGTGGCGAGGACCCGGTCGTCGTCGTCCAGCACCACCGCATCGGTGTTGGTGCCGCCCACGTCGATGCCGACCCGCAAGGTGTTACTCATGCGATCTTCTCCACCGGCAGGTAGTCCATGTCGTAGCCGAACGCCCGCGGGCCCGCCGTCTCCAGGCCCTTCGGCGTACGCCACAGGGGGTCGCAGGGCCAGGCCAGCACGGTCACCCGCTGGCCGTAGCGCAACCCCTCGGTCTGGATCGCCGTCGCCGTCTGGCTGTCGACCACCGTGATCAGGTCGGGCACCATGGCCCTGACCCGGCCGTCCTCGACGGCGACGAGGTTCTCGTTCTGGATCTCCAGGGTGAGCGTCCTGCCCCGGTCGTCGCCGGTGCCCTCGATCGTCGCCGTGCCCCGGGCGAACCCTCCGGTGGTCCTGCGCTCCAGGTCGGCCAGCTTGCCGGTGATCAGCCGTACCGCGCCGAGCTCGGCGGTCAGGGCGGCCAGCGGGTCGGCGGCGCCCTCGGTCGCCCGGCCGACCGCGATCGCCCGGGTCACCGTGCCCTCGATCACCGCGCCCGCGCACTCCCGCGCGGTCAGCACGTAGTCGGCCATCAGTGCGCTCGACCCCGCGGCCACGCAGACGGCCCGCGCGATCTGCTCCGACCACAGGCCGTCGATCGGCCGGATCGTCACGACGTTGCCGACGACGTCGGACATGACCACGAGGTTGGCCGGGATCCCGGCCACGTACATCGAGACCATCTGGACCTCGGGGAAGGCCCGGCCCATCGCGTCGGCGTCGAGCAGCGGCAGCCCGAGCCTGGCCGCCCAGGCCACCGGGGCGACGCCGTTGCCGCCGCCGATCTCCGAGGACATGACGGCGGCGGGCGGCCGGCCGAAGATCCGTTCGATCTCCTCGGCGATCCTGACCGGCTCGTCCGTGCCGTGGACCATCTCGTTGCTGACAGTGGGGGCGCCGATCCCCGACAGCGGCAGCACGAGGGCGTCGCCGGGCAACTCGTCCAGGGTGACCAGCGGCACCTCGCCGTGCTCGCGTATAGCGCGCCGGGCGGCGATGGCGCCGGGACGGACGTCCCCGCCGCCGCCGGTGCCGAGCACGGCGCAGCCACGGGCCAGCGCGGCGACATCCTCCAGTGTGATGCGGGCCTGCATGCGGGGAGCCTTCACCACCGGACGGTCCCGCCTCAATGTCGCCAACGACCATCGATGCGGCATTTGTTGTCGTATCACGACAATCCGGGGATGCCTTCCTGGTGCAGGGCGGTCAGCTCGGCCCCCCGCCGACGGCCGGGCCGAAGGCTCCCGGACGGGCGGGCTGGTCCGGCCGCTCATGTCGCCGCCCGCGCCCGGTAGACGTTCCGGGTGTCGCACGAGCGCCCGCGACCGAATTGAGAAGTGTCATAAATTTCTGGGATTTATCACGAATCAATTCTCGCATTCTCCCATTTGCATGGCGCCGGAATTGGGTACGGTGGAATTCGGTGACCGGATTCGTGCCTGTGGGAGGGCGAGGATGGACCCGCTGGTGCTCGCCGCGGCGACCGCGATGGTGACCGCGATGACGACCGAAGGCTGGCAGCAGGCCCGCGAGGCGGTGGTCGCACTTTGGCGGCGGGTGCATCCCGAGCGGGTGCCGGCGGTCGAAGCCGAGCTGGAGGAGACGCGTGCGGAGATGGTCATCGCACGTCAAGCGGGCGATCGGCAGGCCGAGCAGGGCCTGGTCGACGACTGGCAGCGCAAGCTGCGGCGACTGCTGGCCGCCGACCCGCGACTGGGTGACGAGCTGCGCCGGATCCTGGACCAGGAGCTGACTCCGTTGCTGCCCGCGGCCGAACAGTCCCAGGTCCGCGACATCACCATGACGGCCAGGGCATACGGGCACGGGCGCGTGTTCCAAGCGGGCCGGGACCAGCACATCGACGAGAAATGACCCGGCCGTCCCAGCGTCCGGCGGACCACGAGCACGCCGGTCCCGATTTCCACGCCGAGGTTTCCGGCGCGGGCCGGGTTTACCAAGCAGGCCGGGACCAGCACTTCTACTATCAGGACGGAGTCCGGCACCGGCGAAAAGCCCAGACAGGCGAGGTTATCGACCACTGCCCCTATCCGGGGTTGGCCGCGTTCGGGCCCGAGCAGGCCCGCTGGTTCTTCGGCCGGGACCGGCTGCTGGCGGAGCTGACAGAGCGGCTGGATGAGCATGCACGGCGCGGCGGCCCGCTGATGGTGGTGGCTCCCTCAGGGGCGGGCAAGTCATCGCTGCTGCGAGCCGGTTTGATGCCCGCCCTGGAGGACGGCGCCCTTCCCGGGTCGAGGCACTGGCCTCGGTTGTCGTTCACGCCCACGGCCCAGCCGATGGCGGCGTTGACGACGAACCTGGAGGCGTGTGCCGGCCTCGGGCCGGAGCAGGCGGGTCAGGCGACCGCGGCGGACCCGGACCTGTGCGCGCGGATGCTGCGCCAGGCACTGCGAACCCGGGCCGCTGGTCAGGACGCTGTCGGGGCACGCATGGTCGTGGTCGTCGATCAGTTGGAAGAACTGTTCACGCAGTGCGCGGACGAGTCCGAACGGCACCGCTTCGTCGATCTGATCACCCACCTGGCCGCCCCCGGCCCTGATGGAACCCCTCCTGTCGCGCTGGTCGTCTGCGGTTTGCGCTCGGACTTCTACACCCCGTGCGCCGGCTACCCCCCGCTACGGGCCGCATTGCAGGACGGGCAGGTGTTCGTCGGGCCGATGTCGCAGGACGAACTGCGCGAGGCGATCCTGTACCCGGCCAGGGACGTGGAGCTGGACGTCGAGCCGGGGCTGGTCGAACTCCTGCTCAGCGACATGGGGGCCGGCTCCGGCGACGGATACGAGGCCGGGCGTCTCCCGCTGCTGGCCCACGCGCTGCGCACCACCTGGCAGCAGCGGCACGGCCACCGGCTGACCGTGGACGGCTACCGGGTCACCGGAGGCATCCAGCAAGCCGTGGCCACCACCGCCGAACGCATCTTCACCGGGTTGGACTCGGCGGATCGGCAGACCGCCCGGGCCCTGTTCCTGCGCCTGGTCGCCATCGGCGACGGCGTCGAAGACACACGGCGCCGCGTGACCCGCAACGATCTCCTCAGCTCGGGCGTCGACCGCGGCTCGGCCACAGTGGTCGTGGACGCTTTCACCCAAGGTCGCCTGCTCACCCGCAACCAGGACTCTGTCGAGATCACCCACGAGGCGCTCCTGCACGGCTGGCCCCGGCTACGCGATTGGATCAACGACGACCGCGTCGGCCACCTGACCCATCAGAAGCTGGAAGAAGCGGCAACCGAGTGGGAACGCAAGGGCCGTGATCCCTCCCTGCTGTACCGAGGGGCCCACCTGGAGACCACACGGGCCTGGGCCACCACCCGATCGCATCATGTCCTCACCACCACCGCGCGAGCGTTTCTGGCCGCGTCCACCCGGCTGCGGCGGCGTACCCAACGCCTGCGCACCGGAGCCGTCGCCATCCTCGCCGTGCTCGCCCTGGCCGCCAGCACGGCAGCCGTGTTCGCGGTCGACCAGAACAACAGGGCACACGAACGCGAGCGGATCGCCACGGCTCGGCAGGCGGCAGCCGTTTCGGAATCCTTGCTGAGCACTCGCGCCGATGTCGCCCAGCTCCTCGCTGTCCAGGCGTACCGCCTGGACCAGAACCCGCAGACTCGCGCCGCGCTGTTCCACTCGCGCACGGCCACCCCTCACCTGATGCGATACCTGTACGCGACCGGGTATGTGACGACGATCGCCGCGTCCGGGGACGGAAACGTGATCGTGGCGGGTACGCAGGAGGGTGAGGTTCTGCGGTGGGATGTCGAGGCTCGCGATCGGAAGGTCGTGGCCCGGCTCGCCGGGCGGGTCAGGAGTGTCGGCGTTGACGGCTCGGGCGATCAGATCATCGCCACCGACGGCAAGACGATCACTCGGTGGCGATCCGGGCGGTCCGCAGAACCGCTTCCCCTGCCGCCGCGGGGCGGCACCCCCGTGTCCGTCGGTGTTTCACCCGACGGCGAACTTGTGGTCGTCGCCCAGGAGGGCGAAACCATCGATGCGGCGTTTCTGAGCGTCATAGCCGCCGATTCCAACCGATGGTTGACGAAGAACACGCAACAGGCCCCGGACCGAATCGCGTTTCCCAGTTCGTCCGAAGTAGTGCTGCTCGATCTCGCCTACGGATACTGGGAGCGGCGCACCCTGCCCGAGCTGACGACGAAGGCATCCGGTTCGTTGGGGTTCGGGATCTACAACCTGGCGTCAGGGCTCTCACCGGACGGCACGTTCATCAGCTACACCAACGGGGAAACCACCGTTCCCCTCTGGGCGGCACGTGCGAATGCCGATCCCGACCGGTTTGACCACCCCGATCGCACCGCTCTGGTCGAGGGCAGCAGCCCGAACGCGCTCGCGATCAGCCGGAACGGAACGCGGCTGGCCGTCGCCGACACCAGCACCATCTATGTCGCCGCTACTCGAACCGGGAAAGGATCCGCACCCCAGCCGCCCATCGCCTTGACCGGCAACGGGTCCGTGAACGACGGAATCCTGCTTTTCCTCGGAGACCGCGACAGTCGTCTGGTCTCGGCCTCCGACGATCGGCTCACCCTGTGGGATCTCGACAAATCATCGTTGTTCCGGGTGCATGGACAGGTCACGGTCGACGGAGCATGCAACGGCTGCCGGGCGCCTTCGATCGCGATCAGGCCGGACGGGCGACAGGCCGCCGTGGTGAGCGGCACCGGAGGGTCGGTGGCGCTGAAGAACCTGGGTTCACCTGATCAGCCCTTCGTCATTCCGGGTGGCGGGACGGCTCCGCTGTGGAGCCCCGATGGCCGGAAGTTGTTGTTGTTCAACGAGGTGGACGAAACCATCGAGATTCGAACACCTGACGATCCCGACCCGATCGCCCGCTGGCCGTCGCCGGACGATCCCGTATGCCACATGGCATGGTCGAACGATGCCAGAAATATCATGGAGTTCCACACGTCCGGCCGGATACTGGTCCGCGACATCTCCACGGGAAGCATCTTGCGGACAGTGCCTACCTTGAACCTCCGAAGTTGCCCCCTCAGCGTCGCCATGAACGGCCGGACGATGACCGCGGCGATCATCGTCGGAGTCGAACCCGAAGACAAGAATGAAGCATTCTTCATAGACCTGCGGCGCGGAACAGTCAGGAAAATATCCGAAGGCGCTTGGCGAGTTGCCTATGCCGGCGATCGCACCTTGATCCAGTACATCGACGACCGTCTGGAAGTGCGGGATTCCGAAGCCCGCAGGATTATCCGTTCGCTCCCGGGAGACGATCGTTACATCGGAGAAGTCGTCTCCAACGGCAAGAATCTCGTGATACGCCGGCGTTCTGATTCCACGGCCGTAATCACCGACATCGACTCGGGCAGCATGTTGGGCGTCGTCCAACTGTCCGAGGAATCACCCTACCGAAAGACGGGCATGGCCTTCACTCCAGACGGCCTGACGCTTGTCATGGTGACGGAACCAGCGGATGGAAATCAGACCGAGTTCCGCGAGTTCCCCATCTCAGAAGATTCATGGATCCGTACGGCGTGTCAGGTCGCCGGCCGGACGCTCTCCCAAGCGGATTGGGAGCGGTACATCGGCGGCCCCGCGCCGGAGCTTCCGGCGTGTGCGCCGGGAACCTGAGGACGCGCTCACCGGAGTGCTCCGGCGGCAGGGCCGGAAAGGCGGCGCTCAGCGCAGCGGGTCGAACTCCCGCAGGGCGGCGGGCTGCTTGCCGGTGGTGATCTGCTCGGCGAGGAGCCGTCCGGTGGCCGGGCCGTGGGCCAGGCCCCACATGCCGTGCCCGCCGGCCACGTAGATCCCCGGGGCGTCGGTCGCGCCGATCAGGGGCCGTCCGTCCGGCGTGACCGGCCGGGGGGCCGACCCAGACGTCGGTGCGTTCCTCCCAGCGCACCCCCCGCAGCAGGGGGCGGGCCGAGGCGATGATCGCCTTCAGCCGGGCCTCGACGGCCGGAGCGTCGGGGTCGCGGAATTCCATCGTGCCCGCGACACGCAGCCCGCCCTGGTAGGGCGTGCACGCCACCCGCACGTCCGGCAGGTAGATCGGGCCGGGGACGGGGTGGTCGACCGGCACGGTGAACGAGTAGCCGCGCCCGGCCTGTACGGGGACGCGTACGCCCCAGCGGCCGGCCAGCCGGGACAGCCAGGCGCCGGTGGCCAGCACCACGGCGTCGGCGGACAGGGCGGCGCCGTCCCCGGCCACCACGACGACCTTCTTGGTGTCCGTGCGCACGTCGGCGACCTCGTGCTTCTCGACGGTGGCGCCCCGGGCGACGACGGCCTCGCCCAGGGCGTGGACGAAGCGGCCGGGGTCGATGTAGCGCTGCCCGTCGATCCGCACGCCCGCGGTGAGGGCCTCCGAGGCGAGCGGCACGGCCTCGGCCAGTCGCCGCGCGTCCAGCGCGGTGTGGTCCACCGGCTGCCCGGCCTCGGCCATCCGGCGCAGTTCGCGGAGCAGCCCCTCGGCCTGGCGCGGCGTACGGAACCCCGCGGTGATCGGCGCGTCCTCGACGGGGGCGGCCACGCCGTTGCCGGCGAGCACCTCGTACGCCTCGATGCACTCCTCGTTGAGCGGCAGGTTGGCCCGCACCGCCCTGGTCCACGACGACCACCGGCAGTTGGCGGCGAAGCGGGTCAGGAACGCCCACAGTCCCGGATCGACGGTCGCCGGGACGTGCAGCGGCGCGGCCGGGTTGAGCAGCGAGCGCAGGCCGTAACGCAGCACGGAGGGCTCGTTCAGCGGGATGGCCAGGCCAGGCGCGATCCAGCCCGCGTTGCCCCAGGACGCGCCGGCCGCCACGCCCCGGCGGTCGACCACGGTGACCTCCACACCGCGTTCCTGCAGGAACCACGCGGTGGACAGGCCCACGATCCCCGCGCCCACCACGATGACCGACCGCGGCCAGTCGTCAACGCGCTCGGACATGCCCCAACCTCCACACCAGGCGACTGCTAACCCGGTCAGCATCGCCCGTTCGGCGCCGCGGACCGTTGTAGCGGCCGCACAATCACCGGGCCCCTGTTGTGGATTTCGGACAACCGCTTATTCGTCCTCGGCGGCCAGAGTGATGACCATGGCGAGGCGCTTGCGCGGGTCGTCCAGGTTCAGTGAGGTCACCTCGCTCATCCTGCGCAGGCGGTTGCGGACGGTGTTGGCGTGCACGCCGAGCCGTTCGGCGGCGACCGCGAGATCGCCCTGGGCCTCCAGCCACGCCCGTAACGTCGCCACGTAGTGGGTGTCGTGGAGGGCGTCGTGCCGGCGCAGCGCGCTCACCGGTCCGCGTGCGGGGACGCGGCCCGCGCGCGCCGCGGCGCGCAACCGCTGCAGCAGGATGTCGTCCCAGGACTCGTCGTACGCGGGCGGCCCGCTGGGCGGCACGGCGTGGGAGGCGTCCCTCTCGTGCAGCGCCAGGCACTCCTCCGCCTCCCGGCGGCTCGCCGGCAGCTCGGCCGCCTGGGCCGCCGCGCCGATTCCGGCCGCGACGCGCACCCGCGACGGCAGCCCCGCGCCCAGGTTGGCCACCCATTCCCGGGCCGCCGCCGCCCCCGCGTCCGGCAGGATCGTGTAGAGCGTGTCGCCGAGCAGCGTGCTCCTCCCGGGCCTGGACCAGCCGAAACCGGTGGTGGCCCGCTCGAAGGCCAGCAGGAGCATGGCGTGCGGCTCCTCGGAGGTGAGCGTGCGCACGGCCACCACCCGCATCTCCGGCGCGGACAGCCCCAGGCGGCTGACCACGGTCGCGGCGTCGGCGGTGCCCTCCAGCAGCCGGACGACCAGGTCGGACTCCACCTGCCGTTCCAGGTCCGCGCTCGCCCGGGAGCGCAGCAGGTGCAGCGCCACGGTGCGCGCGCCGTTCGCCAGCGCGGTGTGCCGCGTGCCGGTCAGGGGGCTGCCGCAGGTCACCCATACGGAGCCGAGCAGCTCGCGGCCGGCCCGCACCGCCACCACCATCCGCCCGGTCATGCCGTGCGACGGGTCCGGCTCGACGAAGATCGGCTCGTCCGTCGCCGCCAGGCGGGCGAACACCCCACGCGCACGGAACATCTCCCGCAGCCGCTCCGGCACCTGCCGCACCAGGATCGTCTCCAGCCGGGCCGGGTCGCCCGCCTGCTGGGAGCGGGAGTACGCGAGCACCCGCGAGAGCGGGTCCTCGATCGTCACCGCGCCGCCGACGGTGTCGGCCAGGCTGTCGGCCAGCGCGAACAGGTCCGTGGGCCCCCGCCCCGACTCGGTCTCCCGCCCTTCCAGCACCAGTCCGTAGACCACCCCGACGAGGTGGCTCCACGAGACGGCGGGGTCGACCAGCATCACCGACACGTCGTGGCTCTCGCCGGCCACGGCCGCCTCGCGGGCGGTCTCGGCTCCCGCCCGCACCAGGACCACCGTGGCCTGCGCCGCGACCGCCCACCGCACCGCCTCGGTCACCGACCCGGCTCCCACGGCCACGAGCACGTCACCGGTGACCCGGCCGTCGGTGGCGTCCGGCATCGCCACGCTGCGCAGCCGCGCCGAGCGCCGCTCGGGCCGCCCGCACAGCCGCACGCCGTACGCGCCCAGCACGTTGACCAGGCGATCCAACGTGATCATGCGCTACTCCTGCCGCAGGGCGCGACGGATGTTCCCGTACCGGACCCGTGGAAGGCCGAAGGCCCGGTCTCCGTTTCCGGAGGCCGGGCCTTCGACTCTTGGTAGCGGGGACAGGATTTGAACCTGCGACCTCTGGGTTATGAGCCCAGCGAGCTACCGAACTGCTCCACCCCGCGTCGTTGTGTTTGAAGCTTACCCGCCACCGGAGACAAGTGCCAAATCGTTTGTGGAGTCAGGCGAGTTCGTACGTCCAGCCGGAGGCGAGGGAGGAGGAGACCGCGACCTCGCCACCGGAGCGGGTGACGGTGAACGTGGCGGCCTCGCCGGCGACAGGGCGGCCCGCGAACGACCAGAGGCCCGGTCTCCGTTTCCGGGGACCGGGCCTCTGACTCTTGGTAGCGGGGACAGGATTTGAACCTGCGACCTCTGGGTTATGAGCCCAGCGAGCTACCGAGCTGCTCCACCCCGCGTCGGCTCTACGAGGTTATCCCGGTATCGGGCGGGAGGCAAACCGGAGCCCCGCGCCCGTGGGGACGCGGGGCTCCGGAAGGGCTCAGCCGCTCGGTGTGGGGCTGGGAGTCGCACCGGCCGGCGGACTCCCGCTCGCACTCGGACTGGCGCTCCCACTCGGGGCGGGAGACGCCGTCGCAGCGGGAGACGCCGTCGCGGCGGGCGTCCCGCCCTTCAGCTTGGCCAGGTCGTCCAGCGCCTTCTTCAGCGAGGTCTGCGCGTCGCCGTACGCCTTCCAGTCGGGCGGGTTCGCCGACAGCGCCTTCTGCGAGTCGTCGTACGCCCGCTGGGCCCGGTCGAGCGCCGACGTCAGCGCCGACGAGTTCTCCGGCGGAGTTACCTGCCCTGGTGGCTGGTTCGGCGTCTGCTCGGGCGGTGTCGCCACGGTGCCGCCGAACACCTGCTCCAGCGCGTTGCCGAGCGTGGGGCCGAAGCCGACCTTCTCGCCGTACAGCACGAGCACCCGGCGGAGGGTCGGATACTTGCCCGAGGTCTCCGCACGCGGCTGGATGTAGACCGGCTCGACGTACAGCAGGCCGTTGCCGAACGGCAGCGTGAGCAGGTTGCCGTACAGCACGTCGGTGCCGCCGCCCCGCAGCAGGTTGAGCTCGGTCGACACCGTGGTGTTCGACTCGAACAGGTTCTGCGCCTGTGGCGGACCCTGGATCGCGGTCGTGCTCGGCAACTGGAGGATCTCCAGTGGCGGGTTCGGCGTGGCGGCCGTCGCGTCGACCGCCATGAACGCCGCCATGTTCTGCCGCTGGTTGGGCACGAACGTGGTCGTCAGCGAGAAGCGCTCGGTCTCGCTGCCCGGCATCTTCATCGTCACGTAGTACGGCGGCTGCTTGCTCTTGCCGGTCGCCGGGTCCTCGGGGACCTTCCAGAAGTCCTGGCCGCCGAAGAACGCGTTGGCGTCGGTGACGTGGTAGGAGGTGAGAATCTCCCGCTGGGCCTTGAACAGGTCGGCCGGGTAGCGCAGGTGGGCGCGCAGCGCCTGGCTGATCTGCGACGCCGGCTTGACGACCCCGCCGAAGGCCTTCTCCCAGGTCTTCAGCACCGGGTCGGACTCGTCCCAGGCGTACAGGGTCACCGTGCCGTCGTAGGCGTCCACGGTCGCCTTGACCGAGTTGCGGATGTAGTTGATCTCGTCCCTGGGCACCTGCGGCACGCCGAGGCGGCTCGACTGCACGTCGGTGGTCAGCGACTCCAGGCTCTTGCGCTCGGAGTAGGGGTAGGAGTCGGAGGTCGTGTACGCGTCCACGATCCACACGATCCGCCCGTCCACCACGGCCGGGTACGGGTCGCGGTCCAGCGTGAGGAACGGCGCGACCTGCTGGATGCGCTCCACCGGCTCGCGGTTGTAGAGGATGCGGGACTCGGAGTTGATGTTCGAGTTCAGCAGCAGGTTGGTCTCGCCGTACTTCACCGCGTAGAGCAGGCGGCGGAAGAAGTTCCCGATCGAGACGCCGCCCTTGCCCTCATAGGTGCTGTTGACCTGGCCCGTGTTGTTCTGCTGGTCGGCGCCCGGCTGTCCCTGCTGCGGGTAGTCGAGCTCGATCTTCTTGCCCGACTTCGGACCGCCGACGATCGAGTAGTCGGGCGAGTTCTCGCCGAAGTAGACGCGGGGCTCGTAGTCGCCGAGGTCGCCGACCGGCGGGATGTCGCGCTCGCTGAACTCCGGCAGGCCGCTGCTGTCCACCTTGTTGCCGGGCGCGGCGACGAAGCCGAAACCGTGCGTGTAGACCAGGTGGTCGTTGATCCAGTTGCGCTGCCCGTCCGGCGGGCGGCCGATCTCGCGGACCGCCACCACCGTGTCGCGCGGCTTGCCGTCGACGGGATACCTGTCGATGTCGAGTTGCTCGGGGAACTGGTAGTAGCCCTTGATCTGCTGCTTCTGCTGGAACGTCGGCGACAGCAGGCTCGGGTCGAGCAGGCGCATGCCGGGGATGGCCGACGCCTCGGTCTGCAGCACGGAGGCGTCGGTGTCGGTCTTGGCGCTGTACTCCGTGACCTTCGCCGTGTCGACTCCGTAGGCTTTTCGGGTCGCGTCGATGTTGCGCTGGATGTACGCCTGCTCCTTGCTCTGCTGGTTCGGCTTGACCTGGAACTGCTCGACCAGCGAGGGATACACGGTGCCGATCAGGACCGCCGACAGCACCAGCAGCCCGAACGCCACGCCCGGGAACATCCCGCCCGGCCTGATGACGCCGGCGAAGAAGATCAGCGCGCAGATGAGGGAGATGACCGCGAGGATCCCCTTGGCCGGGAGCACCGCGTGCACGTCGGTGTACGACGCGCCGAAGACCTTGCCGCGGTCGGAGAAGACCAGGCTGTACCTGTCGAGCCAGTAGGCCGCGGCCTTGAGCAGGACGAACACGCCGAGCAGCACCGACAGGTGCGCCCTGGCGGCCCGGGTGGCGTGCACCCCGCCCGGCGAGGAGATCCGGAACCCGCCGTACAGGTAGTGCACGACCACGGCCGCGATGATCGACAGGACGACGGCCGTGAACAGGAAGTTCAGCAGCATCCGCAGGAACGGGATCGTGAACACGAAGAACGACAGGTCGAGGCCGAACTGCGCGTCCTTCTCGTTGAAGGGCGTGCGGTTCACGAACTGCAGCCAGGTCTTCCACTGTCCGGCCGTGGACGAACCCGTGAACAGGGCCAGCACGCCCAGGCCGACCAGGAAGACCAGCCGCCGGTGGGGATCGAGGGCCACCCGGTAGCGGTCGGCGCCCTGCGGCGCCCCGAACATCCCCGGCCCGAACATCGGGCGGGTGCGGTGCGCGAGCACCATGTTGCCGCCCACGATGGCGATCATCAGGGCGGCGCCCACGACGAACAGCACCACCTGGGTGAGCAGCATCGTGGAGAACACCGAGGAGAAGTTCACCGAGTCGTACCAGAGGTAGTCGGTGTAGATCCCCGAGAAGACCAGCAGTAACACGACGATCGCCACGACGGCGATCAGCACGGGTATCAGAAGGCGCGGCCGTCGGGGCAAGCGCACCGCCCGTCCGGCTCCGGGGCTCCGGAAGCTCAACGCTCAACCCCTTGTCTCAGATTGGCAGGGCCATGATTGTCAGAGGGCAACGGTCCGTGCTTGGAAACCTACACTGCGACCGGCGTGGTCGTGGTAACAGATCTGATCGTTCTCGTGACGCCCTCCCGCCTCAAGACGGGCAGGTCACGGCCCCGCGCCCGCGGCGTACGCTCAGCCGGCCGGGCAGGCGGGGACCTCGCCCGAGTGATCGCGCAGGGCGTCGATCGCCTTGATCGCGCCGTCCAGCGTCTCGACCCGCACCAGGCGCAGCCCGGCGGGCGCGGCCTTGACGGCGTCGGCGCAGTTGCCGGCGGGCGTGAGAAAGACCGTGGCGCCGGCCCGGCGCGCGCCCACCATCTTCTGCTCGATGCCGCCGATCGGGCCGACCTGGCCGGCCGGGTCGATCGTGCCGGTGCCCGCGATCGACATGCCTCCCGTGAGCGCCCCCGGCGTCAGCTTGTCGTAGATGCCCAGCGAGAACATCAGGCCCGCGCTCGGCCCGCCGACCTCGCCGACGCTGATGTCGACCTTGAACGGGAACCGGTAGCCCGAACGCATCTGGACGCCGACCTTGGACTTGCCGTCCTTGCCCGCCACGGTGCCGACCTGCACCTGCGTCGAGGCGCCGGCGCGCCTGACCGTGAACGTCACCTGCTCGCCGGGCTTGTGGCTCTGCACGGACGACGCGACGGACGTGAGCTCGCCCACCGCCGTCCCGTCCACCGCCGTGATCTCGTCACCCGGCTTGAGCTTCCCGTCGGCCGGCGCCCCCTTGTCGGTCTGCGCGACCGTGACCACCTTCTCGATGGGGATCTTGAGCGCGTTCAGCGCGGCGGCGGTGGCCGACTGCTGCGAGTCGGTCATCTCCTGCGTGTTCTGCTCCGCGACCTGCTGGGCCGAGGTGGACTTCGGGAACAGCGTCTCCTCGGGCACCACGGCGACCGTCGGGTCGAGCCAGCCGCGCAGCGCGGTGAGCAGGTCGAGACGGTTGTCGGGCCCGCCCTGGTAGGCGACGGTGACCAGGCTCAGCCTGCCCTGTGTGGGATAGGTCTCATGGCCCGAGATCGTGACAACCGGTTTGCCCTTGACGTCCCCGATCGTGTTCTCGGTGGGGCCGGGGCTCAGCACGACGTACGGCACCGGCAGCATGGCGCCGATCACGGCCAACGCGAGCGCGAGGAAACCCGCGACCAGCAGGGTCAGAGCGCGTCGGGACATGGACGAACTCTATGCGTTCCGGGCTCCTGGCATTCCGCGGGCGCTAATCGCAGGCGCCGACCCACTCGGCGTCCCCGTCGGCGAACACCTGGTGCTTCCAGATGGGCACCTCGTGCTTGAGGTCGTCGATCAGCCTGCGGCAGGCCTCGAACGCCTCACCGCGGTGGGGACAGGCGGCCGCCACGACGACGGCGATCTCCCCCAGGCGCAGGTCGCCCACCCTGTGGACGGCCGCCAGCGCCGTCACCTGGTGGTCGGTCGCCACCTTCTCCGCGACCCTGCGCAGGTGCTCCTCCGCGGACGGGTGCGCCGAGTACGACAGGAGCGTCACCGGCCTGCCGCCGTCCTGCTCGCGTACGGTGCCGACGAAGACCGCCGTGCCCCCGGCGGCGTGGTCCTCCACCGCGCCCAGCACCTCGTCCACGGACAGCGGGGTGTCGCGAATGCCCAGCAATCGGATGACGTCCACGTTCCCGAGATTAGTACCTGAGCCCGATCAGGTGCGGCGCTTCCGCCGGGCGGCGCGGACGATCGCGGCCGTGCCGATGACCGCGACGGTCGCGCCCGCGGCGGTGATCGTGGCCTCCTTGCCCGACAGGCGGCGGCCGACGACCGCGTGCCTGCCCTCGGACAGTTCGAGCAGTTCCCGCAGGGCCGCCTCGTTGGTCCAGGCCGGCTTCCAGCCCGCCTCCCGCAGCGCCACGCCGTCGACCACCCACGGATAGACCACGTAGTGCAGGTCGGTCGCGGCGGTCGGCGTGATGCCGAGCCGGTGCAGCCGCTGTGCGGTGCCGAACGTCACACCCGCCGGCAGCTCGAACCGCTTCAGGCCGGAGATCTCCTCCACCTGCTCCATCTCCAGCCAGCCCTCGGAGCCGACCGCCACGACCCCGCCAACCCGGCCCAGGGCGGCGGCCTCCAGCGCGGACACCAGGTCGTCGACGTGGCAGAACTGCCAGCGCGGCAGGCAGCCCTTCACGACCAGCAGCCGGGGCGCCTCGAAGTGGCGGGTGATGACGGTGTCGACGCCCGGCCCGACCAGGGCGGCGGGCCGCAGCACGGTCACCTCCAGGCCGGGATGCGCCCGCAGCGACCGCCGCACCAGGGCCTCGATCTCCAGGTGATCGCCCACCAGGCCGGTGTCGGGCTCGGCCGCTACCGGGGCGTCCTCGGGCAGGGGCACCGGGTTGTCGGCGGCGGCGCCGTACACCATCGCGCTCGTCACCAGCACGACCCGCCGCACTCGGGCCGCGGCGCAGGCCGTGAGCACGGTCTGGGCGGCGCGCAGGTTGTAGCGGCGGCGCTCGGCGGGATCGGTGTCGAGCGACTCGTCCGTGCCGAGATGCACCAGGACGTCCACGTCGGAGATCCGGTTCGCCAAGAGCGGATCACGAATGTCGAGAACCCGCCAGGTGACGTCCGGGACGTCGCCGCGCTGCTCGTCGATGGCCACCACGCGGCGGAAATCCGCAGACGAGGCCACCTTTGCGAGGAACGCCCGGCCGAGACCGGAGGCGGCGCCGGTGACGGCGACGACGGGGGGACGCAGGCGTTTCGAGGTAGCACGAGGTCCTCACTTTGCACTGATCCGCCCCACGGCGGATAACGTGGCGGATGTGGACTCCTCCATCCTGCACGAGGTGGCGCGGTGACTGACCTGCCAGGTCGCGAAAACGACCCCAACGACAATCCGTTCGCCATGTTCGGCAGCCCGGAGCAGATCGCCGCGGCCATGCGGCAGTTCGCCGACATGCTGTCCGCCTCACCGGAGGCCGGGCCCGTCAACTGGGACATGGCGAAGAACATCGCACGGCACGCCGTGGTCGCCGAGGGCGATCCGAGCGTCATGGAGGGCGAGCGACGCCAGATCGTCGAGGCCCTCAACCTGGCCGACCTGTGGCTCAACGAGGTGACCACGCTGCCGAGCGGCGTGACCACCCCGCAGGCCTGGAGCCGGTCGGAGTGGATCGAGAAGACGATCCCGGTCTGGAAACAGCTGTGCGATCCCGTCGCCGCCCAGATGGTGGAGACGATGGGCGGCACGCTCGGCGGGGCGGGGCTGCCGCCCGAGGCGCAAGCCATGGCCGGGCCGCTCATGGGCATGCTCAGGCAGATGGGCAGCATGATGGTCGGCCAGCAGATCGGCCAGGCCCTCGGCTCGCTCGCCCGCGAGGTGGTCGGCTCCTCCGACATCGGCCTGCCCCTGTCGGACACCGCCGCCCTGCTGCCCGGAGGCGTCGCCGCCTTCAGCAGCGGCCTGGAGACGCCCTCGGACGAGATCCGTCTCTACCTCGCGCTGCGCGAGGCGGCGCACCACCGGCTCTTCCAGCACGTCCCGTGGCTGCGGGCGCACCTGCTCGGCGCGGTCGACGAGTACGCCCAGGGCATCACGGTGGACGTGTCCGCCCTGCAGGACAAGCTCCAGGGGCTCGACCTCAGCGACCCGGAGCGCATCCAGGAGGTCCTGGGCGGCGGCGAGCTGCTCAAGCCCGAGGAGACCGAGCGGCAGAAGGCCGCGCTCTCCCGGCTGGAGACCGCGCTCGCGCTGGTCGAGGGCTGGGTGGCCACGGTGGTCGACGCCGCCGCGGAGGGCAAGCTCCCGTCCGCCGCGGCGCTGGCCGAGACCGTACGGCGCCGCCGTGCCACCGGCGGCCCGGCCGAGCGGACCTTCGCCACGCTGGTGGGCCTGGAGCTGCGCCCGAGACGGCTGCGTGAGGCGGCCGCCCTGTGGAAGGCCCTGGGCGACGAGCGCGGGATCGAGGGCAGGGACGCCGTCTGGGGTCACCCCGACCTGATGCCCACCGCGGACGACCTGGACAACCCCGAGTCGTTCGTGAAGGGCGAGGCCGAGTTCGACCTGTCCGCGCTGGAAGAGCCCAAGGAGCCCGGCTCCGGCGGGGAGACCGGCGAGTAGGGTTCGCCGCCTGTCGGTAGGCTGCGCCGGTGAGCCTGCATCGTGACGCGCAAGCCGTACTGGCCGGATGGGTCGCGCCCACCCCCGAGGAGGAGCGGCTCCGCGAGGAGTTCCTGACGCACCTGCGCAGCCACGAGGACGCGATGTGGCGCGAGTGCGCTCCCGGCCATCTCACGGCGACGACGGCCGTCCTGTCGCACGACGGCGAACGGGTGCTGCTGACCCTGCACCCCAAGGCCGGGATGTGGCTGCCCATGGGCGGGCACTGCGAGACATCCGACGCCACGCTCGCGCAGGTCGCCCTGCGCGAGGCCACCGAGGAGTCGGGCATCCCCGGGCTGGTCCTGCTGGACGGGCCGCTCGCCCTCGACCGGCACAAGGTCTGGTGCCACCCGCCGCACAGCTGGCATCTGGACGTCGAGTACGGCGCGGTCGCGCCGCCGGGAGCCGAGGCGGTGATCAGCGACGAGTCCCTCGACCTGCGCTGGTTCCCCGTGGAGGAGATCCCGGAGCTGAGCGACGAGGCCACGCGGCGGCTGGCCCGCCGCGCCCGGTCGCTCCGCCGCGCCTGACTTCTGCACGGTTTGTGCACGTCACTCTTACCTCGCCGTGCGCAACCGCTGGCTAGGGTCGGACCGTGACCAAGGTTGACGTGGGCGGCGAGATCGTCTCTCCCCCGCGCCGGAGGCTCCGGGTCTCCCCGCTCCTGGCGTGGATCGCGGTGGCGCCGTTCGCGGTCTGGGCGGCGGCCCGGCTCGCCGGAATCGACAGCGCCGTCCACATCTGGGGAGTCGGCGTCGCGCTGATGACGGGCACGCCGTACGTCGCGGCCGCGTCGCTCCTGGCGGTGCCGATCGCACTGGCCGCCCGCCGCGCGGCCGTGATCGCGGTGGCGGTGGCGGCGTCGGTCCTCCTGGCGGCCGTGGTCCTGCCCCGCGCGGCGGGCTCGGCCCCCACGGCCACCGGGCCGTCGCTGCGGATCCTCACGGTCAACCTCTTCTTCGGCGCGGGCGACGCCGCGACCGTGGTGGACCTCGTACGCAGGCTCGATCCGGACGTGCTCAACACGCAGGAGCTCACCCCCGAGGCCGTCCGGGCGCTGGACGCGGCGGGCGTGGGGACGCTGCTGCCGTACCGGCACCTGGAGGACGGGCCCGGGCCCTCGGGCAGCGGGATCTACGCCCGCCACCCCCTGACCGCCGCGCCCGACTTCGTGCCCGAGGGCGGCCACAACATGCCGAGGGCCCGGCTCGCTCTGCCGTCCGGGCCGCCCGTGGAGATCGTCGACGTGCACACCCTCGCCCCGCTGAACGGCCATGACGTGGCCCAGTGGACCGCCGAGCTGGCGGCGCTCCCGGCCGCGTCCCCCGGCGTCGTACGCGTCCTGGCCGGCGACTTCAACGCGAGCCTCGACCACGCGGCCCTGCGCGCGGTGCTGGGGCGGGGATACGCGGACGCGGCCGACGCGACCGGCGACGGCCTGACCACCACCTGGCCGGCCGACAGGCGATTCCCGCCGTTGATCACGATCGACCACGTGCTGTACGACGAGAGGGCGTCGGCGGTGAGCACCAGCGTTCACAGCGTCCCGGGCAGCGACCACCGGGCGTTCTTCGCCGAGCTTCGCCTGCCCCGGAGCCTGTGACCCCTACGAGCAGGACTCAGGTCAGCAGGGCCCGGGTGTTGTCCCAGCCTTCGAGACCCAGGTCGAGACGGGCCACGTCCTCCGGCTTCCTGAGCCGGTGCCAGCCGGGACCGGTGGCGACCATGCGGGGGCCCGGCGCCCGGCGGCGCATCGCCGCGACGACGTCGGGTTCGTCGAGGTCGGGCGCGGCCCACTCGGGGACCGGCAGGCGCGCCGCCACGGCGACGGCGCCGCCGCCCTCGGCCGGGCAGACCGCGAGATGCGCCCGCCCGAGCTCCCGGAAGAGCTTTCCGATCAGCAGCGGCGGCAGGTCGGGGGCGTCGGCGCTGACGATCACCGCCTCGTCCGCCGGAGGCAGCGCGGCGAAGGCGTCGGCGGGTGAGACGATCGGCAGGACGGGCGTGCCCGGCCAGGCGATGTCCTCGAGCCCCGGCACACCGGCCGACAGGATCACCGGCCGCACCAGTTCGAGCCCGGCGACCATCTCGTAGGTGTCCTCGGCCATCGCCGTCAGGAACCCGGCCGGGTCGACGCCGGGCGGAGCGGCGTCGGCCATGCCTGGCGTGACCAGCACCGCGGCGACCCTGGTCAACACTCCTCCGGGGCGCCGTTGGCCGCCATCGAGAAGCCCTCCAGGAAGCCCCTGGCGCGTTCCGCCCGGGGGTAGCGCTCCACGAGGGCCCAGAACCGCGGGCCGTGGCTCGGCACGAGCAGGTGGGCGAGCTCGTGCATGATGACGTAGTCGACGACCCAGGCCGGCATGCCCCGCAGCCGCGCCGACAGCCTGATCGTGCCGTGGTCGGGGGTGCACGAACCCCATCTGTGCAGCTGGTTCTCCACCCAGCGCACACTGATCGGCACGGCCTTTCCGTCCAGGTAGCGCGCCGACAGCTCCGTCGCCCGTTCGAGCAGGTCGTCGTCGCTCGGGCGTCTTCGCTGCTCCTTGGCCGCAAGGCGGTCGAGCATGCGGCGTACCCACTGCTCCTCGTCGGTCGTGCTCAGACCAGCCGGAAGCAACACGATGGTCTTGTCTCCATCGCGGTACGCGGAAACGGTTCGCCGCCGTCGTGCGCTCCGACGAACCTCGACTGTCTCGGGGGGCACATATGAAAGGTAGCCGACACGCGCCGAATTCCACAGGGGGTGGTACACGTTCTCCCTGGTCAATCGGGCGAACGTGACCTTGCGGGCGTGAAAACTACGGGGTTGCGGATATTCACCAACCACGATCACCCCGGTAATTATCCACAGCCCCGCTGGTTCCGACGCCGGGCCTTCCCGGCGTATGGCAAGGTCTTGCGACTATGAGACCTCGCCTCAAGCCCGTCCTGCGCCGGATCGAACGGGACGGCCGCACGCTGCAGTTCGGCGTCCATCCGCTGCGGGCCGTCGTGCTGACGGGCGTCGAGCCGCCCGTACGCCGCCTGATCGACGGACTGGACGGCACCCGCTCCCTCCGGCAGGCGGTGGCCGGCAGCGGCCTCGACGAGGCGTCCGCCCAGGAGGTGGTCGCGAGGCTCGCCGCGCACGGCCTGATCGAGGACGCCGCGGCCCGGCCGGAACCCCTCGCCGGCCTGCCGCTGGCCGAGCGGGACCGCCTCCGCCCCGAACTGGACAGGCTGTCGCTGACCTCCACCGACGGCGGCATGAGCGCCCTGTCGGCGCGGCGGGCGGCCCGGGTCCGCGTGTACGGCGCCGGCCGGGTCGCGCCCGGGTCGTCACCCTGCTCGCCGCGGCCGGCGTGGGCCACATCTGCGTGGTCGATCCCGGCACGGCCACCGCGGGCGACGTGGTCCCGGGCGGGCTCGGCCGGGCGGAGACGGGGATGACCCGCGAGGAGGCCGCCGTGCTCGCGGCCCGGCGGATCTCCCCCGCCGTCAACGCCTGGCCGGGCCGGTCCGCCTCCCGCCTGTCCGACGGCGGGGTCCGCCCCGACCTCGTGATCCTCGCGCCCGCCGACCCGCTCGACGCCACGCTGGTCCACGAGATCGTCGCCGAGGGCGTGGCGCACCTGCTCGTCTGCGCCTTCGAGGGGCACGGCTCCGTGGGGCCCTTCGTCGTCCCCGGGCTCACCCCCTGCCTGCGCTGCCTCGATCTCACCCGCCGCGACCGGGACCCTTCCTGGCCGCTCGTGGGCGCCCGGCTCGGGGGTTACCCGGCGGGCGAGATCGCCTGCGACGTGGTGCTGTCCTGCCTGGTCGCCGCGCAGGCGGCCGGTCAGGCGCTGGCCTATCTCGACGAGGGACGCGTGCCCGGCGGCCTGCTGGAGGTATCGCCCGGATGGCGCTGGCGGCACCGCCGCCTGGACGCGCACGACAGGTGCGGATGCCTGCGCGACGACGTCGCCGGCCGCATCGCGTGAGCTTCACGCCTCTCACCAGCGGAAACTCCCGTCACGGCAGCGATGGTGTGACCAATGTCATAGACCGCCTATTTCCCCGAATGGCTCGCGACCGCCGGAGCCTCTGCGGCCAGCCGATCGGAAATTGTGGTCGAAAGCACCCTTCATCGCCGACAATGGTCGTGTGAGTGACCTTCCCCACCGTGCCGTGACCCGCTCGGCGAAGCTCGCGACACTCCCCCTCGGGTTCGCCGGCCGCACCGCGCTCGGATTGGGCAGGCGGCTCGGTGGCGCCTCCGCGGAGATCGTCGCCCAGGAGATCCAGCAGCGTACGGCCGACCAGATCTTCAAGGTGCTCGGCGAGCTCAAGGGCGGGGCCATGAAGCTCGGCCAGGCGCTGTCGATCTTCGAGGCCGCGCTTCCGCCCGAGATCGCCGGGCCGTACCGGGCGACGCTGACGCGACTGCAGGACGCCGCGCCGCCGCTTCCGGCCGCCACCGTCCACCGGGTCCTGACCGAGCAGCTCGGCGACGACTGGCGGGAGAACTTCCTGGAGTTCGACGACAGGCCGAGCGCCGCGGCGTCCATCGGGCAGGTGCACCGCGCCGTGTGGCACGACGGCCGCCCGGTCGCCGTGAAGATCCAGTATCCGGGGGCGGGCAAGGCCCTGATCTCCGACTTCAACCAGCTCGCGCGGCTCGGCAAGCTCTTCGGCGCGCTGCTGCCCGGCCTGGACATCAAGCCGGTCCTGGCCGAGCTGAAGGAGCGGGTGTCCGAAGAGCTCGACTATCTCAAGGAGGCCGAGGCCCAGCACGCGTTCGCCGAGGAGTTCCGCGACGACCTGGACTTCCACGTGCCCGCCGTGATCGCGGCCAACGAGCAGATCCTGGTCTCCGAGTGGATGACGGGAACCCCGCTCTCCAGGATCATCGCCGACGGCACGCAGGAGGAGCGCAACCACGCCGGCCTGCTGTTCGTCCGCTTCCTGTTCTGCTCTCCGGCCCGGGTCGGGATGCTGCACGCCGACCCCCACCCCGGCAACTTCTGGCTGATGGAGGACGGGCGGCTCGGCGTGCTGGACTTCGGGGCGGTCAACCGCATGCCCGGCGGCTACCCCGTCGCCTTCGGCACGCTCACGCGCATCTTCAACCAGGGCGACATGGAGACGGTCGTGCGCGGATTGCGCGCGGAGGGGTTCATCCGCCCGCACATCGAGGTCGACGTCGACGCCCTGCGGGCCTTCCTCGCGCCGTACGTCGAGCCGACCCGGGTGGAGGAGTTCGCCTTCAGCAGGCAGTGGCTGCGGGAGCAAGCGGCGACCGTGGCCGACCTGCGGCCGAACAACGTGGTCCGCCAGCTCAACCTGCCCGCGTCGTACGTGCTGATCCACCGCGTGCACGCGGCCGGCGTCGGCGTGCTGTGCCAGCTCGGCGCCACCGCCCGCTTCCGCGACGAGGTGGTGCGCTGGGTCCCCGGCTTCGCCGACGAGACGGGCGAGTCCGAGGACAGCGCGCTCGCCCTCACCTGAGCCGGCCGCTCGGGGCTATCGGCCGCCCCGGCTCTCGACCGTCCGCAGGTTCTGGTTGATGATGCAGCGGTTGATCCCTCTCTTGCAGTTGCCGTTGAGGGTGTTGGTGAAGACGCTGACGCTCGACACCTGCTGGATGCCCGCGAACGTGACCGCGCTGTTGGCCGCGGGGGCGTTCACGTTGCGCCGGCCCCCCGAAATCTGCTTGGGCGGGCTCTTGATGGTGGGTGCGTTCGAGGTGTTGGTGCCCCCGGTGCCCTGGGTCGCTCCGTCACCGTCGCCGTGACCGTGGCCGCTACCATGGCGGGCCACCCGGAACGCTCCGGGAACCGGCGCGGCCCCGGCCCCCGGCATGACGGAACCCCACAGTCCGATGACGAGCGCGGTGACGGCGAACCGTCGCGCAGCCGCCACGAGATCAAGCGCGCCTGACGCCCGGTCGCCCATCCAAGTCCCACCCACTGCTCGCGCATCGTTCCGCCTGCCGCCCGTGACCATCCGGCCCCGGTGGCGATCCCGCTCATACCCCGTGATCCCGGTGGCCTCCCACGGCAGGCGATCTTCTGTGCGTCCGGTGATCTCTTCTTTACGGAGTACGGCCTGCACGGAGTACGGCCTGCGCGGGAACGGCCGAAGGCCCGGGCCGTTCGCCGGGCCCGGGCCTTCGGATCGCACTGTTCGCACTGTTCGCACCGTTGGTGGCGCGTCAGGGCCGCGTCAGATGCGCGCCAGCGCGGAACTCAGCCGCCGGGACGCGCGCTCGGCCTGCCGGCGTGCCTTCTGCACGCTCCTGATCCGGCCGGCCAGCCGCTCCTGCGCTGCCTCCTCATGGAGGGTCCGTATTCGCTCGTGCGCCAGTTCTTGATGCAGATACAGGGTGGTGATCGGGGAGATGCTCATCTGGATCGGTTCCTTCCGGAATGAATTGCTGTGCTTGCTGGTCAGGCGGCGACAGGAGACTTGCGCGGGCGCCCACGGGGACGCTTGCGGGGCACGACGACCCCCCTCAGGATGAGCTCCCCGCCCCAGACGCCCCACGGCTCCTCGCGCTCCAGCGCGCGGGCCAGGCAGGCCTTCTGGATCGGGCAGCCGCCGCAGAGCGCCTTGGCGAACTCCACGTCCTCGGGAGACTCGGCGAACCACAGGTCGGGGTCGGTACGACAGGGGATTTCGGCTTCGATCAGGTCCATGACCGGGGCCGCCATCTGCGTCACCTCTTCGAATGGATTGGTCTGGGTGTCCTCGTTGTGGGGTGTGGATTCGTGGCCGACAAACAAGAAGGCCGCGGATCCTGGTGCGGATCCGCGGCCCGGAGGTGGAGACCGGTCAGGGTATGACTGGTCCTCTCCAGGCATCGTGCGGACCCTGCGCACCGCCGCGAGCGGCGGTGCGGATCTGCTCATCGCCCATCGGCCGGTTGACATAGACCGGAAGGTGGGCGGGGTTGCGGTGGCTGGCCAGGCGGGCGAACGCGCCGAAGGCGGCCGAGCCCGCGACTCCGGCGACCGGAGCCAGGGCAGGGGCGGCCTCGCCACGCCGCAGTTTCGTCGGCATGACAATGGCGGCCGGGCATGCGGAGGCGAGCCACAGCGTGCGGGACGTCGTCATGCTCCTCACTGGACTCACCTCCATTTCAGTGCGATCGTGCCGGACGGAAGCGTCCGGCTGACATGTCCAAGACCCTAAACCGCCGCGGCAGGGCGGGCAACCTATTTTCTACCTGCGATTTTCACGACTTCGTGACATCGGGATGCAGCGCGGGCGACACCCGGATCAAGCATTCCTGGACCACGGAGACCGCCAGCTCCCCGGTGGCGGTGAACATCTGCCCGCGGGCGAGCCCGCGCGCCGCCCCGGACCAGGGCGACTCCTGGGCGTACAGCAGCCATTCGTCGGCGCGGAAGGGCCGGTGGAACCACATGGCGTGGTCCAGCGACGCGCCGGACACCGCCGAGGACCCCCAGGCCAGCCCGTGGGCCAGCAGCACGGTGTCCACCAGGGTGAAGTCGCTGGCGTAGGCCGCGAGCACGACGTGCAGCAGCGGGTCGTCCGGCAGGTCGGCGTCGTACCGGAACCAGACGTTGTTCTCCGGGGTGACCAGGGCGGGGTCGTGGGCGGCCTCCCACGTGAGCGCGTTCACATATCGCGCGTCCACCGGGCGCGGCTTGGCCAGCAGCTCGCGCCAGCCCGGCTCGTCGCCCACGACGTCGAGCATCCGCTCCTGGAAGGTCGGCAGGGTCTCGGGGTCCGGCACCTGCGGCATGCGCGCGGCCTGGTGGCTCACGCCCGGCTCCTCGATGTGGAACGACGCCGACATCGAGAAGATCGCCTTGCCGTGCTGGATGGCCGTGATGCGCCGGGTGGTGAACGACCGCCCGTCGCGCACCCGCTCCACGTTGTAGACGATCGGTACGGCCGGGTCCCCGGGCCGGATGAAGTAGGCGTGCAGCGAGTGGACCATCCGGTCGGACGGCACCGTACGGCCGGCCGCCACGAGCGCCTGCGCCGCCACCTGGCCGCCGAAGACCCGCTGGATGCGCTCCTCCGGGCTGCGCCCCCGGAAGATGTCGAGCTCGATCGGTTCGAGGTCGAGCAGGTCCAGCAGCTCCTTCAGGGCCGAGTTCACAGGGGCCTCCAGCGCACGGGGGTATTACTCGTCGGTAACACTATCGGCGCCGCGGCAGAGCTCGAGGACCGCGTCGCCGTACCGCTCAAGTTTGACGCGTCCGATTCCGGCGATCGCGAGCAGGTCCTCCTCTGAGGTGGGCACCCGCTCGGCGATGGCCTGGAGGGTGACGTCGGTGAAGACGACGTACGCCGGCACCTTCGCCTCCTTCGCCTCCGCCGTGCGCCACGCCTTGAGCCGTTCGAGCAGGGCCTCGTCGTAGTCCGCCGGGCAGGTCGCGCAACGGCCCAGCTTCTGCTCGGCCGCGACCGAGAGCGTCTTGCCGCAGATCCGGCAGTGCAGCGGCGCCGCCGACCGCTTCGCCCGTCCGCCCTGGCCTCCCGGCCGCTCGGGCCGGGCCAGGGCTCGCCGTACGGGGGGACAGGCCCGTCGAGGAAGCGCGACGGCCTGCGGGCGCGGCGGCCTCCCGGCGAGCGGGCGAGCGCCCACGACATGTGCAGGTGTTCACGGGCGCGGGTGATCCCGACGTACAGCAGCCGCCGCTCCTCCTCGATCTGGTCCGGCGTCTCCGCGTAGACGATCGGGACCATGCCGTCGGTGAGACCGACGAGGAAGACCGCGTCCCACTCCAGGCCCTTGGCGGCGTGCAGGGAGGCGAGCGTCACGCCCTCGACCGGCGGCGCGTGCTGCTCCATCGCCCTGCGCTCCAGTTCGCCGACGAACCGCGGCAGGTCGGCGCCCTCGGCCGCCATGTCCTCGGCCAGGTCGGCCAGCGCCTTGAGCGACTCCCACTTCTCCCTGGCCTTGCCGCCGCCGGGCGGCTCCGCGGTGAGCCCGATGCCCGACAGGATCGCGTGCACGGCGGGCGCCAGCGGCTCCTCGCCGGCCGACCGGGCCGCGCCGCGCAGCAGCACCACGGCCTGGCGCACCTCGGGGCGCTCGAAGAACCGCTCCGCGCCGCGCAGCAGGTAGGGCACGCCGGCGTCGGTGAACGCCTGCTCGTACGCCTCCGACTGGGCGTTGACCCGGAACAGCACCGCGATCTCGCGCGTTGGCACGCCGTCCGCCATCAGCTTCTTGACCGTGAGCGCGACGCCGAGCGCCTCGGCCTGCTCGTCGTCGTACTCGGTGAAGACCGGTTCGGGTCCGTCCGGCCGCTGGGCGACCAGTTCCAGCCGGTGGGGCGAGCGCGCCATGACGCGGTTGGCCAGCGTGACCACCTGCGGGGTCGAGCGGTAGTCGCGCACCAGCCTGATCACGGCCGCCGAGGGGTGTTCGACGGCGAAGTTGGTCAGATAGTGAGGCGTCGCGCCGGTGAACGAGTAGATGGTCTGGTTGGGGTCGCCCACCACGCACACGTCGTCGCGCCCGCCGAGCCAGGTGTCGAGCAGCAGCTTCTGCAGCGGGTTGACGTCCTGGAACTCGTCGACCACGAAGTAGCGGTACTGCTGGCGGATCTGCGCCGCGACCTCGCGGTGCTCGGTCATCACCGCCGCCGTGAGCTCCAGGATCGTCTCGAAGTCGATCAGGTTGCGCTGGCGGCGCAGGTCCTCGTACCCCTCGAACAGCCGCGCCACCTCCTCGGGCGCGATCGGCGGGGTGCGGCGGGCCTTGGCGGCGGCGGCCGGGTAGTCCTCGGGGCCGATCTGGGTGACCTTCGCCCACTCGATCTCGCTCGCGACGTCGCGCAGCTCGCCGCGGTCGGGGTTCCTGCGCAGGCGCCTGGCCGCCTCCACGAGCAGCGGCAGCTTCGACTCGACCACCTGCGGCGGGTCGCCGCCGACCACTCGCGGCCAGAAGTAGCTGAGTTGGCGCAGGGCCGCCGCGTGGAACGTGCGGGCCTGCACGCCGGGCGCCCCGAGGCCGCGCAGCCGCTGCTTCAGCTCGGCCGCCGCGCGGGTCGTGAAGGTCACGGCGAGCACACCCTGCGGCTCGACGACCCCGGTGTGCACGGCGTACGCGATGCGGTGCGTGATGGCGCGGGTCTTGCCGGTCCCCGCCCCGGCGAGCACGCAGACCGGTCCGCGCACCGCCTGGGCGACCTCGCGCTGCTCGGGATCCAGACCGTCGAGGACGTCCAAGGAACGGCTCCCAACATGCGTTGCGGACGTTGTTACTGGCATCATCCTTCCAGCAGCCGACCGAGCGTGTCCCGGGGACCGGTCGGCGCACGACGCGACATCGGGGAGGAACACGCCGTGGCCACCGCGGTCCGAACTGCTTTAGGGATGGGCGTCGCCGCCCTCGCCGCCCTCATGCTCGCCCCGCCGGACGCCCAGGCGGCCACCTCGGCGGGCGACCCCGTCCATCACCCCTCCGCCTCCCCGGCTCCGTCCGCGGCGCCCTCCGCCGGGCCCTCCCCGTCGCCCACCGCGAGCCCGTCACCCTCGCCGTCCCCGTCGGCCTCGCCCTCGCCGGCGCTCACGCCGCCCGACGTGCGGATCCGCACCTACGCGTACGGCTCGCACGCGCGCCAGATCATGGACGTGTGGTGGCACACCGCCGGCCCGCGGCGCCCGGCCGTGTTCGTCATCCACGGCGGCTGGTGGGCCGGGGGCGACAAGAAGTACATGACGTCGATCAGCCGGAGCTACTCCCAGCTCGGCTACACCGTCGTGAACCTCGACTACCGGCTGTCGGGCGACGCGGCCTGGCCGGCGCAGCGCACCGACGTGCTGACCGCCGTCAACGCCGTGCGCAGGCACGCGGCGTTCTTCAACACCGACCCCGACCGTTACGTCCTGGTCGGGTTCTCCGCCGGAGGCCACCTCGCCACCGCCGTCGGCGCGTACGGCGACGGCCGCCCGGGCCTGCGCGGCGTCGTCGGGATCTCCCCGCCCGTCTCGCCGCTGTCAGCGTTCGCGGACGGCAGCGTGTTCGGCAGCAAGGAGCAGCAGAAGCTGCGCAAGGCGGCCATCAGGCTGGCCGGCGGGTGCACGCCGGCCAAGTGCCCGCGCGTCTGGTCGAGCATGGAGGTGCCGTTCCACGCCTCGGCCGGTGACCCGCCGATGCTCACCGTCCACTCCTCGGAGGAGTTCGTCCCGCCCTACCAGAGCGAGCTGCTCAAGGAGTCGCTGGAGAGCGTCGGGGTCCAGATGACCGTCAAGACGATGGCCGGCACCCAGCACAGCGCCCCGCTGTACCGGGAGCCGGGGGTCGCCGAGACCGTCCAGGCCTGGATCGTCGCCCGGCTGGGGCGTGTGGCCCCGTAGCCGGGAACACGTGGCGCGTCCGCGATGTTGCCATGACTGCTCTCGGCAACAGTGATGCGCACGGAAGGGACGACAGATGGCGCTGACGGTTTACACCACGAGCTGGTGCGGCCCCTGCAAGCGGTTGAAGAGCCAGCTCACCCGGGAGGGCATCGTCTTCAGCGAGGTCGACATCGAGCGCCACCCGGACGCCGCAGATTTCGTCGCGAGCGTGAACAACGGCAACCAGGTCGTCCCCACGGTGGTCGCGGACTGCCACACCATGACCAACCCCTCGGTGGCCGAGGTGAAGCGGCACCTCGAAGGCGCCTGCTGATTCACCAGCCGGTGTCGGGGATCGGCGCTCCGTACCAGGTCTCGATCAGCCGCCGGGCGATCGAGACCTGGCCGGGCAGCACCAGGTCGCCCGAACGCACCGCGGCTTCCAGTTCCTCCCGGGACAGCCAGCGGGCCTCGGCGATCTCCTCCAGGTCGGGACGCAGGTCGGTGGTGACGGCGCGGGCGAAGAAGCCGAGCATCAGGCTGCGCGGGAACGGCCAGGGCTGACTGCCGAGATAACGCGGCGCGGTGACGGCGACGCCCACCTCCTCCAGGACCTCGCGGACCACCGCGTGCTCCAGCGACTCCCCCGGCTCGACGAACCCGGCGAGCACCGACATCCGGCCCTGCGGCCACTCCGGGCCCCGCGCGAGCAGGATGCGGCCCTCGTCGTCGTGCACCAGCATGATCACCGCAGGGTCGACGCGCGGGAAGTGCTGGCTGCCGTCGCGCGGGCACACCCGCATGTGGCCCGACGCGGTGACGTCGGTGAGGCTGCCGCACCTCGGGCAGTACTCGTGCGTCGCGTGCCACGCCTCCAGGGCCACCGCGTAGACGAGGAGCCCGGCGTCGCGGTCGTCCAGCAGCACCGCGGCCTCCCTGAGGCCCGCCGCGTCGCCGGTGCTCTGGGGGGATTCGGGGAGCGGCGCGTTGACCGCGAAGTAGGCCACGCCGTCCTCGTCCACGCCCAGCAGGTAACGGGTGCCCTCCGGCGCCTCGGCCGGCGAGGTGAGCACCAGGGCCGCGCCGTCGGTGAAGCGGCGGACCAGCGTGCGGCCGTCGTGGATGAGGAGGACTCTCGTCTTCTCCGCCTCCCACGCGCGCCGCAGCCATTCCTCGTCGCCGCGCAGTGCCGCCGATCTGTCGATGGCGCTCCTCGCCAGGAGCAGGGGGCCGAGCAGTCCTTCGGGGATTTCCACGCCGTCATCCTTCCACTGCCGCCGCCCCGGCAATCTTCCGGCCAAGAGATCGCGACCCCGCTAGGATGCAGTCGCTTAGGTTAGCCTTACCTATGGAGGGCCGGTGCGGCTGTACCTCACCACGCTCAACCCGACCGACTCCGTGACCGGCGGATTCCTTCCCGCCGCGGCCGCGCTGGGCTGGGACGTGACGATACTCACCGACCAGCCTGATCGGTATTCGGGGTACGACGTCGTGGCGGCCGACGTCCGCGATCCCCGGGCGGTGATCGACGCGGTGGCCTCCCACCACCGGCCCGATGTGATCTTCTCCAACTCCGACCATCTCCAGGCCGCCACCGCGCTCGCCGCCGCGTACTTCGGCCTGCCCGGCAAGGACTGGCGGGCCTGCGTCACCGCCAAGAACAAGGCGCTCACCCGCCGCGCCCTCGCCGCCGTCGAACCCGTCAGGTCCGTACGGCTGCCGCCCGGCGGGCAGGTGCCTGAGGACCTGCCGTACCCGGTCGTGGTCAAGCCCGCGCTGGGCGTGGCCAGTGAGGACGTCGTGCTGGTGGACGACCGGGACGCGCTGGCCGCCGCCGTCGCGGCGATCAGGGAGCGGCGGCCTGAGGAGGTCCTGGTCGCGGAGGAGTTCCTCGACGGGCCGCTCCGCACGCTGGAGACGCTGGGCGACGGCGACGCGCGGCACGTGCTCGGCGGGTTCGCGACCACGCTCGGCCCGCTGCCGCACTTCGTGGAGGAGCGCCTGGACTGGCGGCCCCCGGACGCCGGCCACCTGCCTCACCTGAGCGCGGCGCTCGACGCGGCGGGGATCGGCTTCGGCGTGTGCCACACCGAGTATGCCGTCACCCGGGACGGCCCCCGCGTCATCGAGATCAACTACCGGCTGATCGGCGACAACTGCGACTTCCTGCTGGCGGACCTGCTCGGTGTCCCCCTGCACCAGTGGATCCTGCGCGTCCATGCGGGCGAACCGCTGCCGGTGTTCGATCCGGACGGTCTTCGCGCGGCGTACGGATCCGTGGTGAGCCTCGTGGCCGAGCGCTCCGGCACGGTCACCGCCGCGCCGCCCGACCTCAACCCGGCGGACCTGTCCCCGCCCGGTACGGAGGACGGCGTGCGACTGTGGCACCGGGCGCTGCGCGAGATCGGCGATCATGTCGAGGTGACGGGCACGAACCGCGACTATCTCGGCCTGCTCCGCGCCGTGGGCCCGGACCGCGCGAGCGTCGACACCGCGATCGACACCTTCAGGAAGGAGCACCCTTGGGTGCTCGCATGATCCCGGCGGCCCCCGATGACCAGGAGACCACGGACCGGGAGCACTACCTGGCCGCGCGGGTGCTGAACGCCCTGCTGCGGGAGGACTACGCCGGGATCTCCGCCAGGGTCACCCACGACAAGGACGGGGTCGCGATCGTCCTCGCCTCGGGACGGCGGGTCGGGCTCGCGGCGGGCAACCCGTTCCAGGACTTCTCCACGGCCCCGTACGAGCGCCTGCGCCTGGCGGAGGTGCTGGAGACGCTGGAGGCCGTCGCCCACCCCGCCGACGCCGAGGGGGTCGCCGCCTTCGAGCGGGAGTGTCACGAGACGCTCGCGGCCCTGGAGGCCCATCACCGGATGCGCGGCGAGGTGGCCCGACGGCTGCGCGGACGGTACGGCCTCATCCGCTACGAGTCGCTGGCGGCCTCGGTGGACCATCCGCTCTACCCGACGGCCCGGTGCCGCCTCGGGATCTCCCCCGCCGGCCTGGCGGCCTACGCCCCGGAGTTCGCCCCGGAGTTCGCCATGCGGTGGACGGCGGCGCCGCGCGAGCGGGTGACGCTCTCCCGGCCAGACCTCCCCGGCTGGTGGCCCGCGCCCGGAGACGTCGGGCTGCCGCCCGGCCTGGCCCGCACGCACGTGCTCCTTCCCGTCCATCCGCTGACGGAGCCGCTGGTGGCCGGGCTTCCCGGGCTGGTCGCGGGCCCGCGGCCCTTTGTGACCGTGCGGCCGACCCTGTCCACCCGTACGGTCGAGGTCTCCGAGCGCGTCCATCTCAAGGTGCCGCTCCCGGTGAGCACGCTGGGCCTGCGCAACCGCCGCTCGATCAAACCGGGCACCCTGCGGGACGGCGCGCTGGCCGAGTCACTGCTGCGCGAGATCCTGGCGCGCGAGCCCGGCCTGCGCGTCTGCCTCGCCGACGAGCAGACCTACGGGCACGCGGAGCACGAATACCTGGGCTGGCTCGTCCGCGCCCTGCCCGAAGGGGAGATCGTGCCGGTCGCGGCCCTGCTCGCGCCGCTCGCCGACTCCGGCGGGCGGCTCGTCGTGCACGAGGTGGCCGAGCGCCACCACGGCGGCGACGTGGAGGCGCTGCTCCGCGACTACCTCACTGCGCTGCTCGCGTGGAACGTCACGCTGTTCGTCCGGTACGGCGTCGCACTGGAGGCCCACCAGCAGAACCTCGCGCTGGTGTTCGGCGACGGGCCCATGCGGCTGCTGGTCAAGGACAACGACGGGCTGCTGGCCTCGCCCCTGCGGCTGCACGCGGCGGGGATCGAGGCGCCCGGCTTCGGCGACGAGCGCATGCTGACCGACGACCCCTACGCGCTCGCCGACGTCTTCGTGACGATCACCCTGCACCTGGCCGCCACGGCCGTGGCCCACGGCGTACTGCCGGGCTCCGGCGCCGCGATGGTCACACAGGCGCTCAGGGCCGCGCTTGAGCCGTACGGGGACGACCCGATGGCCCGGCTGCTGCGGGCCCGCACGCTGGAGGCCGCCCGCCTCACCGGCAAGTCGATGGTCGTCGCCGGGACGCTCGTGGCCAAGGACCGCACCGGGGCCGGGGACGTCAACAAGTTCTACGGCACGACCGGCCCCAACTACCTGAGGGGTGCCTGAGCATGGACCGCCTCCTGCTGGACCCGCACGCCGCCCCGGCCGAGGAGGCGGCGCTCGGGGCGCTGCTGCGCTGCTGGCTGCGCGAGGTCGGCGGCCCCCGTGGCCACGTGCGCGCCGCCGGGCCCCACCTGACGCTCCGTGTGGCCGGCACGCCGGTGCGCGTACGCGCCCGCGGCGGCATCGCGCTGCGCTTCGACGGCCCGCCGGAGCACCTGGAGGAGGGACACTGGCGGCCCCTTGACCTGCCCTCGCTCGTCGCACTGGTGGAACGGGAGCTGGATGGCGGCAACGCGGAGTTCGCCGCCCAGGTGCGGGCCGGACGGGAGGCGGTCGCGGCGATCCTGGCCGCCCGGGCACGGGCCGTCCCACCCGCCGACCCGTGGCTCGCCTCCGAGCAGGCCCTCGTGGCCGGGCACCCGTTCCACCCCGCTCCCAAGGCCCGCTCGGGCGACGGCTGGCTGGACTACGCGCCGGAGACGCACGCGCGGTTCGCGCCGCGGCTGCTCGGGGTGCGCGCCGACCTGGTCGCCCAGGAGGGCGACACGGCGGCGCTCGACGCGTTCGGCGACGCGCCTGCGGGATACGTCCCGCTGCCCGCCCACCCCTGGCAGCTCAACCTGCTGGCCGCCGAGCTGCGCGAACCGCTCGCGGACGGGCGCCTGCTCGACCTCGGGACCGGCCCCCGCGCGGTCGTGCCCACCTCGTCGGTCCGGACCGTGTACGACCCCGGCACCGGCATGTGCCTGAAGTTCAGCCTGGACGTGCGGATCACCAACTGCGTGCGGAAGAACGCGTGGTATGAGCTGTCCGGCGCCGTCGAGCTGACCCGGCGGCTCGGCCCCGTCTTCGAGCGGCTGGCCCGGCGCTTTCCCGGCACGCGGTGGCTGCCCGAGCCCGGCTACCGCTCGGCCGCCCTCGGCACCCGGCTGCTCGAAGGGCTCGGGGTGATCGTCCGTACCGGCCCGTGGGCGGTGTGCGAGCCGGGGACCACGCCGGTCCTCGCCGGCGCCCTGGCCGCCGGTGCGGACGGGGTGCCCGAGGCCGTCCTGGCCCGCCGGACGGCCGACCCGGTCGCGTGGTGGGAGGCGTACGTCGAGCGCGTCGCGTTCCCGGTGCTCGACGCCTTCTTCCGGCACGGCGTCGTGCTCGAGGCCCACGTGCAGAACGTGCTCGTCGGGTTCGACGCCGCCGGTTGGCCGGTCGAGGCGGTCTTCCGCGACCTGGAGGGCACCAAGCTGGTCTCCGGCCGCCACGACCTGACCGGCGTGCCGGGCGAGGTGGCGGGCCCCCTGTCGTACGACGCCGCGCGCGGCTGGGACCGGGTCGCCTACTGCCTGTTCGTCAATCACCTGGCGGAGGTGGCCGCGACAACGGCCGATACAGGGGCCGATACAGGGGCCGATACAGGGGCGGACGGCGTGCTGCGCTCGTTGTGGGCGGTCGCCCGGGAGTGCCTGGAGCGCTACGTCGCGGACCACGCCACCGACCCGGCCGAGCCGCTGACCCGGTTGCTGGCCGGGGCGCCGCTGCCGGCCAAGGCCAACCTGGGCGTGCGCTGGGCGAGGGCGGCCGACCGGGCCGCCGGATACGTGCCCGTCCCGAACCCGTTCGGCGCGGCGGAAGGAGAGCGCCGATGAGCATCGAGGTTCCGGCGGGCGTGCGGAGGGCCGCCGAGTCGCTGGACGACGTCCCCGCCTACGTCTACGACCTGGCCGGGCTCGCCCGCCACGCGGCCGGCGTACGGGCCGCCCTGGCGGGAACGGAGATCTGCTACGCCGTCAAGGCCAATCCCGACCCCGAGGTGCTGCGGACGCTCGCGCCGCACGTGGACGGCTTCGAGGTCTCCTCCGGCGGCGAGTTCGCGCACGTCAGGGCGGTGCTGCCGGAGGTCCCGCTGAGCTTCGGCGGGCCGGGGAAGACCGACGCCGAGCTGGCCCTCGCCTCCTCGGCACACCGGTGGCACGTCGAGAGCCCGGCCGAGTTGCGGCGTCTGCGCGAACCGGCGGACGTGCTGCTGCGGGTCAACCTCGACGTGAACGTCACCGGTGCGGCCCTCGCGATGGGCGGCGGCGCCACGCCGTTCGGCATGGACCCGGACGGGATCGCCGAGTGCCTCGCCCTGCTCGGGTCCTCGCCGGTGCGACTGCGCGGCGTCCACCGCCCACCCTCCGCGAGCGGCCTGGCCGCCCCCGGCCTGCTCGCGCTCGCCGAGGCCGTCCTCGCGTACGGCAGGAGCCTCGGGCTGCGCGAGTTCAACCTGGGCGGCGGCATGGCCGTCTCCTACACCCGCCCGGAGGAGCGGTTCGACTGGGCGGCGTACGGCGCGGGCCTGCGGGCGCTGGCCCGGCCGGGCGAGACGCTGCGCGTGGAGCCGGGACGCGCCCTGACGGCCTACTGCGGGTGGTATCTCACGACCGTGCTCGACGTGAAGCGCGTCCACGGGGAGCGCTTCGCCGTGCTCTCCGGCGGCACGCACCACCTGCGGACCCCGGTCACGAAGGGACACGACCAGCCCTTCGCCGTCCTTGCGAGAAGCGGGGAGGGCGAGGACGGGCCGGTGACCCTGGTGGGCCGGCTCTGCACCCCCAAGGACGTCTTCGCGCGCGGGGTGACCGCCGCACTCGCCGTCGGCGACGTCGTGGCCTTCGCCATGGCCGGGGCGTACGCGTGGAACATCTCCCACCACGACTTCCTCATGCATCCGAAGCCGACGTTCCACTACCTGCGCTGAACCTCACCAGGACAGGATCAGCCGCCATCGCCGTCCGCAAACCGACGTTGGCCATTCATAGCCGATCATGAATAGTCGGCGTCGGCGGAACAAGTATTCGCGCTCGCGGAGAATCCCGATCCCGGCCCCGGACACTTGCGGCAGGTACGTCACTCATGACCGATTCACAGAGCCGGTTTTCCTCCTCCCGGTGAGGCTTTCCTTCACCTCGCCGCCCCCTGCGAAGAATCTCCCTCCCCTCACTCCCCTGTTACTTTCCGTGGCGTTCCGGAAACCTTCCGTACCATCACATGGAGGAGCAGGAGAGGATGGCGACATGGCCCTCACGAAGCCGATCAAGCGCGGCAGGCACGACCACCCCGTCCCGCACATGCAGGACGGTCCCATCCTCGACGAGCACAAGCCCCAGGAGGTCAGGGAGCCCGGAAGTCTCGAGGACCAGCTGCTGCGGTTGTGCCTGGCGCTCAACGAAGCCGGTTACCGGGCGGAGATCCACAACGGGCAGGTCGTCGTGAGCCCTGCGGCGAACATGGAGCACGAGGTCATTCTTGACCGGCTCTCCAACCTGCTGTACCCCCTCAAGCTGCCCAACCGCTGGCGCTTCTTCTATAACTGGGGAGTTCACATTCCGCCCCAGCCCGACCTTCGACTGCCAGACCTCATGGTCGTGCCGGACACGGCCGAAGCGTTCGACGACATGCGTGCTCACGGGCGCAGCCTCCTGCTGGTCGTGGAGGTGTGCTCGCCCGGGACATACAAGGTCGACTGGAAGGAGAAGCCGCTCGACTACGCGCGGGCGGGCGTCCCGCTGTTCCTGATCGTGGACCCCGTGGCGACTCCACGCACGATGACCCTGATGAGCGACCCGCTCCCCGACCTCGACCCCTTCGACGATCGGCAGGCGTACCGGCGGATCGTCACCGTCGAGGAGGGCGAGGTCCTGGAGCTGCCCGAGCCCTTCGGAATCAAGATCGAGACGAGCGCGCTCTTCGACTAGCAATCCTGTCCGGAGGCCGCTGGAGGCGTCCGGATCACAGCGCGACCAGGCGTCCGCCGCGCCCCTGAAGGCGGACAGCGGCCAGGGCGCCGGAGGCCGACGCGACCACGAGCAGCACGCCGCAGGCCGTCGCCACGGTGTGCGTATCCCCGGCGATGGCGGCGCGCAGGCCCTGGACGGCCCAGTATCCGGGAGAGACCGGTGCCACGGCGGCGGCCCACCCCGGCAGTGCGTCGAGCGGGACGAGCGCGCCACCCAGGCTGCTGAGCAGCATGCCACCGATGTCGTACGCCGCCGACAGTTCGCCCGTGCTCCGGACAAGCACGCCGAGCAGCGCGCCGATACCGAGCAAGGTGCAACTCCAGCAGAGCAGGACGCCCAGCAGCGGGAGCGGGTGGGGAACGCTCAGGTCCAGGGCGCACACGCCGAAGCCGATGATCAGCACCTGCTGGGCGAGCAGAGCGGCGAAGACGGGCACGGCCTTGCCGACGAGCATCTCCGCCGGGTGGAGGGCCGTGGCGCGCATGCGGTCCCAGGTCCGGCCGAGCCGTTCGGTGAGAATCGAGTTGCCCGAGATGCTGAGCGCGAGCAGCGAGAAGGTGACCAGGGTGCCGACGACGGCCTGTTCCGTGCCCGCGGCCCGTCCCTGTGCGGCCACGTAGAGCGGGCGCAGCAGGGTGAGGAAGGCGAGCGGCAGGATCATCCGGCTCAGCAGCGGGCCGGGCTCGCGCAGCATCAGCAGCAGGTTGTGACGGACCAGGACACCCGTACGGAACACGGACTCACGCGGCGACATCACGAGCCTTCCCGGCTTCCAGCGAGCGATAGAGATCGTCCAGGCTGGGACGGCGTACGTCGACGGAAGTGGGCGTACGGCCCGCGGCGAGCAACGCGGCGAGGTCGGCGCCGGGGTCGACGGTCGGCAGGCGCAGTTCGGGCTCGGCGGGGTCGGCGAAGGTGACCCTGAGCTCGCCCGGCAGCCCTCGGGTCAGCTCCTGCTGGGTGCCGCGCGCGACGACCCGACCGGCTCGGGCGAGCGCCACGGTCGCGTCGAGGTCCACGAGTTCCGGCAGGTAGTGGGTCGTGTAGAGGACCGCGGCACCCGCCTCGGCGCGGGCCTTGACCGCTGCCAGCAGGGCCGAGCGGGTCTCCGGGTCGGCGCCCGCGGTCGGCTCGTCCAGCAGCAGCAACGGCGGCGAGCCCACCATGGCGGTGGCCGCCTGCACGCGGCGGCGCTGGCCGCCGGACAGGACGCCGGCGGGCCGGTCCGCGAGCGGGGCGAGGTGAAGCTCGTCCAGGACGCGGGCGATCTCCGTGTCCCTGCGCCGCCCGCGCAGCCCGGCCAGCCCGGCGAACAGCCGCAGGTTGTCGCGCACGCTGACGCCGTTGTAGAGCGCGAACTCCTGCGGAGCCACACCGAGCAGCCGACGTACGGCACGACCGGAACGACCCGCTATGCGTACCTGGCCCGCATCGGGGCGTACGAGGCCGGTGACGACCTCGACGAAGGTCGTCTTGCCCGCTCCGTTGTGCCCGATCAGGCCGACGATCTCGCCGGACGCGACCGCGAGGTCGAAGCCGTCGAGCGCGCTACGCCGGCCGTAGCGCTTCACCAACCCCTCCGCGACGAGCATCCCGCCCCCACCAGGTCTACACCGTATACGTCTACACTGTATACACGTGAGTGGCAGGAGGGAAGAGATCCTGGACGCCGCGCTGGCGATCGCCGACGAGCACGGCATCGGCAAGGTCTCGATGCGTGCGCTGGCCGAGCGTGTCGGAGTGACGCCGATGGCGCTGTATCGGCACGTCAGCGACAAGGCCGAACTCCTGGACGGCATGGTCGGCCGGCTCCTCGCCGGGCTCCTGCCGCCCGACGCGGGGCGGGATCAGGCGTGGGACGAACGGCTCGCCGCCCTCGCGCACGCCGTCCGTACGATGACCCGGCGACATCCCTGGGCGGCGCAGTTACTCTTCTCCCGGCCGGCGGTCACACCGGACGCCGTGCGAGTGGTGGACCTCATCTACACCGCGCTCCTCGAGGCCGGGGTTCCGGACCGCGAGGTGCCCCGGCTGGAGCGCCTGATCGCCACCTTCGTGATCGGTTTCGCCGCCTCCGAGGCCTCCGGCCGCTTCGGCACCGGCTCCCTCGATCCGCGCGGCCGCCGAGGCCGGCTGCCCGAGGGCGAGCTTCCCGGCCACAGCAGGCTCGCGCCGTGGCTCGACCTGCCGTCCGACCTCGACACGGAGTTCGAGGCCGACCTGGGCGACCTGATGCGTCTGATCAAGGCGGTCGCAGGCGGGCAGGACTGACCGCGGGCTCCCGCGGCGTGCGAGCCTCGTGATCCGGCGACGGCCGGCGGCTCCCCTGGGTCAGTCCTCGGGAACCCGCTGGATGAACGCGGTGAGGCCGTCCGCGTCGAGGAGGTCCACGGGACGGACGGTCTCGTTCGAGCGGACGTAGTGGAAGGCCGCCCCGACCTTCTCCAGCGGCACCCCGGCCAGCGCGGCCCAGGCCACCCGGTAGGCCGCGAGCTGCACCGACGCGGTCTCGGCGGCCCTGCCCTGCGGCCGTTCGCCGGTCTTCCAGTCGACCACCACATAGCCGTCGCCCTCGCGGAAGACCGCGTCCATCCGCCCGCGCACCAGGCGGTCGCCGATCATGGTCTCGAACGGGATCTCCAGGTCGACCGGCTCACGCGCGGCCCACTCGCTCTCCTCGAACCGCTCCTGCAGCTCGGCGAGCTGGACGTCGGTCTCCGACATCTCGTCGGCGGCGCCCGGCAGCTCCAGGTCGTCGATCAGGCGCTGCTGGCCCCAGCGCGACTCCAGCCACCGGTGGAAGGTGGTGCCCCTGCGCGCCAGCGGGGCGGGCCTGCGCGGCACCGGCCGGCGCACCTGCCGGGCGAACGCCGCCGGATCCTGGGCCAGCGTGACCAGCGACGACACCGACAGCCGCGACGGCAGCTCCACGACCGCCCCGGCCCGCTGGCGGTTCGTCTCCCGCTCGCGCAGCAGCAGGTCGGTGTCGCGCGCCCAGGCCCGCATCCGCTCCCGGTCCCGGTCCCTGAGGAGCGCGTGGCCGTCGGCCGCCGGGGGCGGGCCGTCGCCCATCATCGCCTCCTCCACGAGGCGGGCGCCGTCGAGGATCGCGTCGCGTACCGTGACGGACGGCCACTCGGCCACGGGCGGCTCGGCGAGCAGCGGGTTGTCCGAACTCTCCGGATCCTCGGCCCAGCGGACGACGCGGGCGCCCGCCTCGCGGATCTCCCGCAGGAACTCCGAGGGTTCCAGCGGCCGCGACGAGGTCCCCCAGCGGTAGCCGGAGGCGATCAGCAGGTAGTGCGCCCTGGTGACGGCGACGTACGCCAGCCGCCGTTCCTCCATCAGGTCACGGTCGCGGCAGCGCTCGTCGAAGGCGCCCAGCGCCTCCCGGTCCAGCCCGGCCAGCTCGGGCAGGTCCGCGCTGTCCCCCCGCAGCGGGTACGGCAGCTTGCGCGGGTTCTCCGTCCACCGCGAGTTGGTGACCGGGGTCGCGGGGAAAATGCTCCCCTTGATCAGCCCGCCCTTCTGGGAGGTGAGCTGCGACAGGCCCGGCACCACCACGACCGGCCACTCCAGTCCCTTGGAGGCGTGGACCGTCATCAGCTTGACCGTGTTGCTGTCGCCGACGCGCCCGGCCTCCAGGCCGAACTCCTCGCTCTCCGCCGCCTTCAGGTACGCCAGGAACGCGCCGAGCGTCGGGTCCTCGGAGTCTCCGGCGAACCGCGAGGCGGAGTCGAGGAAGGCGTCGAGGTCGGCGCGGGCGGCCAGCGGGCTGCCTCCCCTGGCGGCGACCTCGACGTCGAGCCCGAGCCGGCGTTCGATCTCGCTGATCAGGTCGGGCAGCGGCTGCCCGGCATGGGCGCGCAACTGGCGCAGCTCGCGGGCGACGGCGGGCAGCCGCATCCGCGCGAGCGGGGAGAACCGTTCCAGCCAGTCAGGCCGGTCGGGCAGCTCGTCGAGCGCGTCGATCAGGCTGCCGCGCTCCTCGGCGAGGTCGGCGACGACCTGGTCGAGCGGGTCCTCCGGGCGCGGCCCTCCCCTGGCCGCCCTGATCTCCTTGTTGAGCTCGCGAGCCAGGTCGCCGAGCACCTTGAGGTCGGCCGGGCCGATCCGCCAGCGCGGCCCGGCGAGCAGCCGGACCAGCGCGTCCCCGGCGGTCGGGTCGTACAGCGCCCGCAGGGTCGCCACGATGTCGGCCACCTCGGGCACGGTGAGCAGCCCGCCGAGGCCCACGACCTCCACGGGATCCCCCGGGCCTCCAGGGCCCGGCGCAGGGCCGGGAACTGCGACCGCTTGCGGGCGAGGATCGCGACGTCCTGCGGCTGCAGGGCGGGGCCGCGCTTGGCCCGCTCGCCCTCGCCCCAGGGCAGGCCGTCCGGGGCGCCCTCGCCGTGCAGGATCCCGGCCAGGCCCTCGGCGATCCACTCCGCCTCATCCTCGGCCGTCTCGTGGAAGGCGCACAGCACCCGCCCCCGGCCCGCCCGGTTGCCGCCCGGCACCAGCACCGGCACCTCACGGGCCTCCCGCCGCAGGGGCGCCTGGATCCGGGCCGCGACGCCGAGCACGTGCTCGCCGTTGCGGAAGCTGACCGACAGCCGCCGCACCTGCGCCGGATCTCCGGACGCCGCCGGGAAGTCCCGGGGGAACCGGGACAGGTTGCCCGCCGACGCGCCGCGCCAGCCGTAGATCGACTGGCAGGGGTCGCCGACAGCCGTGACCGGGTGGCCCCCGCCGTACAGCGAACGCAGCAGCACGAGCTGGGCGTGGCTGGTGTCCTGGTACTCGTCGAGCAGCACGACCGAGAACCGGGACCGCTCGGACGCGCCGACCTCCGGGTGCCGCGAGGCGATCCGCGCGGCCAGCGCCATCTGGTCGCCGTAGTCGATGACCTCCCGGCCGCGCTTGAGCCGTTCGTACGCCTCGACCATCGGCAGCAGTTGCTCGCGGACGGCCTGGGTCTCCACCGGCTTGCGCTGCTCTTTGACGATGCGCCCGGTCAGCGAGGCCAGGCGCTCGCGCAGCCAGTCGCCGACCTCGCGTACGTCCGCCGGGTCGCGCAGGTGCTCGGCCAGCTCACCGGCCAGTTCGAGCACGGCGGCGGTGACGCTGGGCGGGGACAGGTCCACCCGGTCCATCGGCCCGTCGTACTGGCCGACCACCCGGGCCGCCATCTGCCAGGCGACGGCTGGCGTGACGAGCCGCATGGTGGGCTCGAGCCCCTCCCGCAGCGCGTGGTCGGTCACCAGCCGGGCGGCGTACGCGTGGTAGGTGGAGACCGTCGGCTCGGAGTCGAGCAGCTCGGGCTCGACCAGCCCGGCCGCCGCCAGCCCGGCCAGCCGCTGGCGCACCCGCTCGGCCAGCTCGGCGGCGGCCTTGCGGGTGAAGGTGAGGCCGAGGATCTGTTCGGGCCTGGCCAGGCCGTTGGCGACCAGCCAGACCACCCGCCCGGCCATGGTCTCGCTCTTGCCGGATCCCGCCCCCGCCACGACCACCATCGGCTCCGGAGGCGCCTCGATGACGGCCGCCTGCTCGGGGGTGGGCGGGAGGATCCCGAGCCGGCCGGCCAGCTCACCGGGCGTCAGCACACCTGTCCTCCGTTGTCGTTCACAGGGCAGGCGATTTTAGCGGCACAGGTGCGGCAGCCGTCGTTGACCGTGGCGACGAACACGTTGGCGGACATGCCGGTCGCCACCGTCTTGACCAGGCTCTCCGCCCAGTCGGGCTCGGGGTCGTCGGCGAGCGCCCGCTGCGCCTGCCCCCCTGGCGTCGGCCGACTGGCCGGCCGCCTTGCCCAGGTGCAGCAGGGACGCGCCGCCCGGCTGGACGAGGCCGTGCCGTTCGAACGCCCCGAGCGTCGTGGCGAGCTGGTACACCCCGAGCTGCGGATGCCGGTCGATCTCGGTGTCCTTGGGCTTGCCGCTGCCGGTCTTGATGTCGATGATCACGGCACGGCCGGCCTCGTCCCGCTCGACCCGGTCCACCCGGCCGGTGATCTGGATGTCGTGACCCGGCACCCGTACGGTGAACGCCTCCTCCACCGCGACCAGGTCGCGCGGCTTGTCCTTCTGCCACCGGACGAACCTGTCGACCATCTGCTCGGCGACGCGGCGCTGCTTGCGGTTGAACCACAGCCCGCCGAAGTCGAACTGGTCCCAGATGTCGTCGAGCCGCTTGACGTAGTCGGTGCCGTCCTCCGTGGCCATCGCGGCGATCGCGTGGACGACCGTGCCGAGGCTCTGGGTGACGTTCGACGACCCGGCCCCGACCGCGGTCTCCAGCATCCAGCGCAGCCCGCACTTGGTGAAGCTCTCCACCGACGACGGCGAGATCTGGACGACGTCGTCGGGCCAGCCGAGCGGCCGGTCGTCGGAGATCGGGGTCAGCGCGTACCACTCGCCGGGATTGGCGCCGGGCACCCCGGCCTGGGCGAGCCTGGCGAGGTGCGCGGCGGCCTCGCGGCGCACCGCCTCGGGCTTGCTCGTGTCGCACACGGCCGCGCGCAGGTCGGCGACCAGCGCCGACATGCTCGAGGCCACCGGGCCCGGTCGTCCACGGTCGCCGGCTCCACGCCGCCGGGCAGCAGCTCGGTGAGGAACCGGGAGGGCCGTTCGTCGGTGTCCTCGCCGCCGACGGCGGTGACGACGAGCCTCCTGCGGGCGCGGGTGGCCGCGACGTAGAACAGCCGCCGCTCCTCGGCGAGCAGCTTGGACGCCAGCGCCGCCGTCGCGGCCTGCGTGGTGTCGAGCGCCGAGCCGCCCGCGAATTCCACCAGCGCCTCGGTGCCGAGGAGCGAGCCGCGCAGGCGCAGGTCGGGCCACAGGCCCTCCTGCACGCCCGCGACCACCACCACGTCCCATTCCAGGCCCTTGGACCGGTGCGCGGTCAGGATCCGTACGGCGTCGCCCTCGGGGGCGGACTCGGCCAGCGAGTCGCCGGCGATCTCCTGGGAGGTCAGGTCGTCGAGGAAGACCGCGACCCCGGCCTTGGGCAGCCGGTCGGTGAAGCGGGCCACGTGGTCGAACAGGGCGACGACGGCGTCGAGGTCCCGGTCGGCCTGGGCGCCCCGCGCCCCGCCCGCGAGGCTGGCCTCCGTCCAGCGCTCGGCGAGCCCGCTGGCCTGCCAGATCTCCCACAGCGTCTCCTCCGCACCCTGGCCGTGCCGTACGGCCTCGCGGGCGGTCGTGATGAGCCGCGCGAGGCGTTCGGCCGGCGCCGCGACGTGCGGCTCGACGCCGCCCAGCTCCCGGGCGTCGCGCAGCGCCGCGACCAGCAGCTCGTCGGACGAGCGCGGGGTGAAGGGCAGCGCCGGCTGGCCCGCCTCCTCCGCCGCGGCGGACTCCGCGGCGACCGCCTCGTGCTCGGCGATCCGCAGGGCGCGGCGCAGCCGGCGTACGCCGATCATGTCGGTGCCGCCGAGCGGGCCGGTCAGCAACTCCTCGGCGGTCGCCACGTCGAGCGTGCCCGGCGCGACGGCGATCCGCAGCAGCGTGATGAGCGGCCGGACGCCGGGCTCCTGCACCAGCGGGAGCTCGTCGCCCGCGACCACGACGGGCACGCCGGCGGTGACCAGCGCCCGCCGCAGCAGCGGCACGTGCCGTACGGCGCTGCGCACCAGCACCGCCATGCGCGACCACGGCACCCCGTCGAGCAGGTGCGCCCGGCGCAGCGTGTCGGCCACCACCGCGGCCTCCTGGCTGGCGCTGTCGGCCAGCAGGACCTTCACCTCGCCCGGGTCCGCGTCCCCGACCGGGATCAGGTCGCGGTGGCCTCCGGTCCTGTTCTCGTGACCCGGTACGGCGGGCAGGCGGTAGGCGACGCGCCGGGAGGCCTCGAGCAGGGCCGGGCCGCTGCGACGGCACACGCGCAGCGCGACCACCGGGGCGTCCCGTCCGTCCCGCGTCGGGAACCGCTCGGGAAAGCGCAGGATGCCCTGCACGTCGGCGCCCCGGAAGCCGTAGATGGACTGGTCGGGGTCGCCCACCGCGATCAGGTCGCGCCCGTCTCCCGCGAGCTGCCTGAGCAGGAACTCCTGCGCCGGGTCGGTGTCCTGGTATTCGTCGACGAGCACCAGGTCGTACGCGTCCCGCTCGCGCCGCCGCACCTCGCCGTCGGCCAGCAGGCCGGCCGCCTCGCGGATCAGCTCCGAGTAGTCCAGCGCGGGCACCGGATCGAGGTCGAACCGGTCCTGGTAGCGGTAGGAGAACAGCCCGGCGGCCTCCCAGTCGGGCCTGCCGTGCTCGCGGCCCAGCTGCACCAGCGCGTCGCCGTACAGGCCGCGCTCGGCCGCCCGGGACAGGAAGTCGCGCAGCTCCTCGGCGAACCCCCGGGTCTTGAGCAGCTCGCGCATGTCGGCGGGCCAGTGCCGCGCGCCGTCCTCCAGTTCGCCGTGCAGCAGCCGCCGGATCTCCAGCAGCTGCTCGGGACCGGTGAGCAGGCGCGGCGGCGGCTCACCGGCCAGCACCGCCTCCCGGCGCAGCAGCGCGTACGCGTAGCTGTGGAAGGTGAGGGCCAGCGGGGTCCTGGTGGTCCTGCGCATCCGGGCGGTGATCCGCTCGCGCAGTTCGCCGGCCGCCTTGCGGCTGAAGGTGAGGACGAGCACGCGCTCGGGGTCAACGCCGCGGCGCTCGACCCGGTCGACGACGGTCTCCACGATCGTGGTGGTCTTGCCGGTGCCCGGCCCGGCGAGCACGAGCAGGGGCCCGCTCTCGTGCTCCACGACGGCGCGCTGATGTTCGTCCAGCACGGGAGCCGCGCGACGTCCCACGCCCCCGCGCCGCACCAGCCGGTAGTTCTGACCACTCACAGCACAGCATTCCACCAGATCACTGGGACAGATCGTGCCCGAATGCCCACTCCGTGTCCTAGTGGGGGCGGATCAGCCGGCCGCCGTCACCCGTACGCCCGGCTCGTGGTGGAGGTCGCCGCGATGGGCCTGCCGGAGCCGCTCCAGCGTGCGGCCGGTCGGGGAGGCCGGATCGGCGGTGTACATGACGACCAGCAGGTCGGGCTCCCCGGGCAGGGCCAGGGTCTCGTACGCGAAGTCCAGGTCGCCGAGCTCCGGGTGCCGCAGCAGCTTGACCCCGAAGGTCTTCTCGGCCACCCGGTGCTCCTCCCAGAGGCGGGCGAAGTCCGGGTCGGCGGACAGGTCGGCGACGAGCGGGCCCAGCAGCGGGTCGTCGGGGTGCCTCCCGGCGTACAGGCGCAGGTGGGCGATGGTCTCGGCGGCCACGGCCGGCCAGTCGCGGTAGAACGAACGCGCCCGGGGCGACAGGAACGTCTGACGGGCCATGTTGCGCTCATCCGCGGGCATGGCCGAGAAGCCGTTGATCCGGTCGGAGAGGGCGTTCCAGGCCAGCACGTCCATCCGGGGCCCGATGACGCAGGCCGGCAGGGAGTCGGCCGCGTCCAGGAGCATCCGCACCCCGGGCCGGACATGGGCGAGGGGAGCCCGCTGGTCGTCCGGCGGGCGGAGGAGGCGGCGCAGGTGCGCCCGCTCGGTGCCGTCCATGCGCAGCACTCGGGCGACCGAGTCGAGCACCTCGTCGGAGACGTTGCGTACGCGCTGCTGCTCCAGGCGGATGTAGTACTCGACGCTCACGCCCGCGAGCAGCGCGACCTCCTCACGCCGCAGCCCGCTGACGCGCCGCCGCCCGTTTGCGGGGAGCCCGGCGTCCTCGGGCCGGATCCGGGCCCGGCGAGAGCGCAGGAACCGTCCCAGATCACCATCCATGCGCCCAAGACTAGTACTGCGGTTACCAGTAAAAGGCGTGCGCTGGGTAAGCCCGGCACGCCCCGCCAGAGTGGCTCTCGTCAAGCTCGAACGCGAAGGAGTCACGATGAGCTACGAGAACCTGGCCGGACGCGTCGCCGTGGTCACCGGGGCCGCCAGCGGCATGGGAGAGGCGACGGCCCGGCTGCTGGCCGCCTCAGGCGCGAAGGTCGCGCTGCTCGCCCGCCGCGCCGACCGGCTGGAGGACCTGGTCCGGAAGATCGCCGCGGACGGCGGCACCGCGCTGGCCGTGACCGCGGACGTCACCCGGGACGACAGCGTGGCCGCCGCCGTGGACCGTGTCCACGCCGAGTTCGGGGCTGTGGACCTGGTGGTCAACGCCGCGGGCGTGATGCTGCCCAACCCGATCGACGACGGCCGCATCGACGAGTGGACGCGCATGCTCGACACGAACATCGCGGGCGTCCTGCGGGTGACGCGGGCCTTCACGGCCGACCTGCTCGCCGCTGCGGCGGATGGCCGTACGGCCGACCTCGTCAACATCTCGTCGATCGGCGCCCACCTCGTCTTCCCCGGCTACGCCGTCTACGGGGCGACCAAGGCGGCCCTCACCCACCTGTCCACGAACCTGCGTGCGGAGTTCGGCCCGCGCGACGTGCGGGTGACCAACATCGAGCCGGGCCTGACGGCGACGGAGCTGGGCGACCACGTCGACAGCCCGGAGCTCGGGGCGCAGTTGGCCGGGATGTTCCAGGTCATCACGCCCATGACCGCCGAGGAGATCGCCGACCTGATCGGGTACACGGTCAGCCGGGCCAAGCACGTCAACCTCCGCCAGGTCGTCGTGCTGCCGACCAACCAGGCCTGAGCAGGCCCGGTTCGTCGTGAGCCGGGGGCCATCCGACCGTCGCCTCACCCAGCCGAACCGGTCCCCGGCCTCCCTCAGGCGAGCAGCGTGCCGGTGTCGAGGTCGATGTGGAACGGCGCCGGCAACCGGAGCGAGTCGCCCGCATGGGCCGTCTCGATCCGCTCGTACGGCTCGCGGAGGTCGTCCATTGCGAGATCCTTGCGCGGCTCGCTCATCAGCGTCACGGTCGCGGGCTCGGTCACCGGGTCGACGATCAGGAGAAGCGGCACCCCCGCACGCGCGTACTCAAGCGGCTTCTCGTCCCAGTCAACCGACCGAGTTCCCCTGGAGCACACTTCGACCACGAGCAGCGCACTGTGTCCAAGGATGTGCATGTCGTCGTACTGCTCGGCGTCCTGGGGCGCGATCATGAGATCGGGAAGCCGCATGTCGGGGAACGGCGGAATGTGCACTCCCCAGTTGGAATGGATGACCCACCGATTCTCCCGGACCGAGTCGAAAAGCTGGTTCATCAGCCGGAAGGTGATGTTCGACTGTTCACGGCTGACCTTAGGGCTCACGACGACCCGGCCATAAGTGATCTCGGCCGGGTAGCCGGCGTCGTTCAGTTCCTGGCACAGTCGCCGAATGTCGTCCTCGCCGTCGGTCGGCTCCGGCTCGGGCACATCGGCGGGCGCCGAGGCCGCAGATCTGAAGACGTGCCGCCGTCTGCCCTGCCTCGTCGGCTTCGTGAGCGCCATCCCCTCGCCATCCTCTCCGTCTCCCTACACCTCGATAGTACGCATAGTCATTTGAGAGACACAGAAAGTAACAGAGTCGAAGGAGGTGACGGCAGCAGGCGGAAAGGCGCTCCCCCCCCCCCCCCCCCCGGGGGTGGAAATAGGGCGCACCCGCTAGGAGGAAAACCCATCCGGGGTGCGAAGCCGGGCGAGTCGGGTCCGGACGAGGCTGATGAGCGAGGGACCGCCCCAGAAGCACCACAGGGCGATGACGGGATCGCAGATGGCGCAGCCGAAGGACGAGTCATGGGCGAAGGGAATGATCGGGCTGCCCTTGAGGTGGTGGAGGATGTCCCACCCGGTGTGCAGCAGCCAGGCGATCCCGATGAACGTCCACGACTCCAGGCCGCGGTAGGCGCAGTACGCGACGAGGGCGGTGAAGGGGAACTCCCAGCCGCCGAGGCCCCCGCCGCTGAGATAGGCGGCCCCCGCTCCGGCCACCATGACGGCGTTGAAGCGGCGGCGGTGCGGTTCGGGGATCAGCGACATCAGCACGGCGTAGGCGAGGCCGATCAGGATCGGCAGGACAAGACTCATGAGCGTGCGGCTTTCTGGGATGGGTCTCCGATGACGCGAGCAGACGGCCGCACTGCGAATGGTGACGGCGGACCCGCGTCAGAAAGCCAACCAGTCGGCCGGCATCCCTTCCCAGGGGAATTGACGACACATGCCGACGGGATCCCGCCAAGCGTCGGCGCGAGATGCCTAACCCCGGGCCGTCGCAGGCTTACCGGCCAGGAGGAAGAACCGGCGGGACCCGCCTACGCGGATGGACGTCCCTTGCCGGCCACGTCTCCGAGAGGGACATCGCGCAGGATGAGCAGCAGGAGGAGGGCACAGCCCACGGTGAGCGCGATGTCGGCGACATTGCCGACGAACAAGCCGCCGTAGTCGATGAAGTCCACCACATGCCCCTGGGCGAAGCCGGGCGGGCGGAAGAGGCGGTCGAGCAGATGGGAGGTGGCGCCGCCCAGCAGGGCACCCAGCACCAAAGCCCACGCCGGCGAACGCAGCCGCCGCCCGACGTACAGGATGCCGGCGACCGCGGCGGCCGCCGTCAGGGTGAACACCCACGTCGTCCCCTCGCCGATCGAGAACGCGGCACCGGGGTTCAGCAACAGCCGCAACCCGATAAGCCGCGGGATCAGCGTGATGCCCTCACCGTCCGAAAGCGCGGAGATCGCCCAGAACTTGGAGGCCTGGTCCACGAGAAGAACCACCGCGGCCAGCACGAGCATTCGCCCGTATGGCCGCGGTCCCGATCTCGTCCCCTGCCAGCCTCGTTCGTCGGACATCTCTACCTCGCAATCCGCGACGTTCTCGGTTCCGGTCAGGAGGAGAACACCTGGTCGATGACGCGGGCGGTCGCCTTGCCGTTGTCGTGCGGCGCGTAGGTCCGGACGAAGGCCGCGTAACGGTCGGCCAGCTTGGCGGTCGCGGTGTCGATGTTCCGCAGGACCTCCACGACCTCGGGCGAGGTCTCCAGCCGCGGTCCCGGGCGCTGCGACTCCAGGTCGAGGTACAGCCCACGGGACGAGCGATACTTGGCCAGGTCCGGCGTGAACAGCACGACCGGCCGCCCGGTCGCCACGAAGTCGAACATGACCGACGAGTAGTCGGTGACGAGCACGTCGGCGATCAGCAGCAGATCGGCGGTGTCGGGATAGGTCGTCACGTCGATCGCGAAGCCGTCGTGCGCGTTCACGTGGGGGAAGGCCTGCATCATGTGGCCGCGGACCAGCACCACGTGGTCGGCGCCGAGTGCCCGCTTGGCGTCCGCCAGGTCGAGCTTGACCGCGGCGTTCCTGCGGTCGTAGTCGCGGTAGGTGGGCGCGTACAGGACGACCCGCTTGCCCTCGGGGATGCCGATCCGGCGCCGGATCTCCGCCGCCAGCGCGTCACGGTCGCCGGCGACGAGGACGTCGTTGCGCGGGTAGCCCGACTCCAGGATCTCGCCCTCGTAGCCGAAGGCCTTGCGCAGCACGGACGACGCCCACGGACTCTGCGACAGCAGCAGGTCCCAGCCGCGGACCTCCACGGCCTGGCGGTGCCACACCGGGGGCCGGGGCTCGCGCTTCATGTGGGCCTGGTCGCGGCCGATGTGCTTGACCGGCGTGCCGTGCCAGGTCTGCAGGAGCACCTGGTCCTCGCGGGTGCGGAACCACTGCGGCATGAAGTTGTTGGAGACGATGTAGCGGGCGCGGGCCAGCGCCTCGTAGTGCTCCCGGCTGCCCTCGCGGACGACCGTGGGCACCACGCCGTCGCCGAGGCCCAGTTCACGCGAGCCCGGCGGGACGAACGCGCCGTCCCTGACGACCCAGATGTGCTCGCCCTCGTCGCCGCGCCGCAGCCGCTCCTCGTAGATGGCGCGCGGGTTGTCGGAGTAGGCGCGGCCGTCGAAGGAGACGTAGACGGTGGCCTCGCGCAGCGGCCGGGCGCGCTCGGCGGGGTAGAAGGTGCGGCTGAGCGCCCACACGCCCGCCGCGCTCCGCTCGTCGCCGGGCCGATCCTCGGCCGCCACGAGCACCGGCACGTCGTAGCGGGTGGCGACGAACCGGTAGACCCGGCCGCCGATGATCCGGGGGCTCTCGTCCAGCGCGTCGAGGCCGGCGTGGTCGAACCGGGCGGGCACCATGGCCGGGCCGTACCTGCCGGGCGGGGCCACCGAGACGTTCCAGGTGCCCTCGGCCAGCGGCACGGCCGATCCGAAGCGCGGCATCGCGCCGGGCGACAGCCGTACGGTGAACCGCTCGCCGTCGCGCTCGAGCGGCACGCGGATCGTGAGCCCGCCCCGGTGCCGCAGCACGAGGTCGCGCGGGCCCTGGTCGGGGTCGGGGTAGCGGCCGGTGAGCGTGATCGACTCGTCGTGCCACTCGGCCGAGGTGATCAGGGGCAGGATCTTGTGGCCCGAGATGACGACGCGGTCGCGCCGGTCGCCCTGCACCGTGACCTCGCGCTCGCCGATGAGCAGACGGGTCTCCTCCGCGCCCTCCAGCATGACGGCCGCGGCCGGGTCTCCCTTGGGCTCGACCCACAGTCGCCGGGACTCCGCGTTGAGCAGGGTGCCGACCGCGAGCGACAGCGAGAAGCGGCTGCCGCCCTCGACCGGGGCGAAGTCGGCCGACATGCGGTGCCCGCCGACGCGGGCCTTGCCCTTGGTGATGGGCCGGCCCGGCAGAAAGCCGGTGAGCTCGATGGTGTCGCCGTTCAGCTGCACGCCGGTGAGCTGGGCGCGGGTCGGCTGGTAGACCACCTGCAGCGCCTTGTCGGAGGTCCACACGGGCCGCACCCACCAGCGGGGGCGGCACCTGCAGCCCGGCCGGCGCTCGGTGCGGCCGATCACCGGGCCGCGCAGCACGCCCTTGGCGCGGGCGGCGCGGCTCCAGATGACGATCTCGGCCCGCCAGGTGGTGGTGTCCTGGACGGTGTGGCGGCGGCGCAGCACCCGCTTCGCGCCGCGCACCAGGGCCCGCACCCCGGCGCGCCAGCGCAGGGCGAACGGATGCAGCTCGGCCGTGAAGCCGGCCCAGTCGTAGTTGCATCCGGGTTCGCGGGCGGCGTGGGTGGCCTCGGGGCGGTAGGTCCTGCGGGTCTTCATCGTGACCCGCGGCAGCCAGCGGGGGCCGTGCAGCACGACGGTGGCGCGGTTGAACCGCCCGCTGCGGACCGACAGGCCCGCGATGTAGGCGTGTCCGGTCACCCTCAGCCGGTTGCCCACCCAGGTGATGTCGTCGATCTGCGTGACCGGCACGAGGTCGGCTGCCCGCAGGCGCAGCAGCGAGGGATCGCCGACCTCGACCGGCAGGTCGGCGTACCACCGCAGGCCCCGCCGGACCCGGCGGGAGGGCTCGGCCGCGGCGGCGGCGAGCTTGGCCAGCGCGTCGCTCTCGGCGAGCTCGCCCGGGTCCTGCGTCTCGATCAGGTGGCAGGCGACCCGGCGCCCGACCGGCAGCTCACGCTTGACCTTCGGATCGACCTCCGCGAGGTACGGCCGGAGCGCGTCGATGGTCTGGCGGCGGCGGGCGGGCCCGCGCTTGGCTGCGGCGTCGAGGCGCAGACCGAGGGGACCGACGATCGCCTCACGGTCGACCTCCCGGCGCTGCGCGGGGCTCAGCCCCTCCGCGCGCACGAGCGCGACCAGCGCGTCTATCGGCTCACCGCGGTCGTAAAGCTCCTGGACAGCCCGCAGTCGTTCAGCGACGACGTCGCCCGTGGGTGCGGGTGTCATACGGGAGGCACCACCCTTCGCCAGACCTGTGTTCAGAAAATGGTAATGCCCTCAGAACACTGCCGGACCTGACTCGCGGAAGCCTGTGGATTTCCTGTGAATCAGCGGGTGACGCCCCTGTGGCACGGGGTGACGAGCGGCACTACGCCGGGGGAAGAGCGCCCGTCCGACCGTCCGGGGCGCGGCCTGTCAGCTCCCGGGTCAGGGCCTCGAACCGGCTATCGTGATCACGGCGACGGTCAGGCGCGGCCGTCCCAGCGGGCCGCGCGCATGTCGGCGCGGGCGCCGCGGACCGGGGTGCCCTCCTCGCGCCACCGGGCCAGGCACTCGCCCTCCAGGCCGGGCGCGGGGGTGCCGTCGGCGTGGATCACCCGCCACCACGGCACGGCTCCGCCCCACAGCGACATCACGCGGCCGACCTGCCGGGGGCCGCCCTCGCCGAGATACTCGGCGACGTCTCCGTACGACATCACCTTGCCGGGCGGGATCCGCTCGACCAGGTCGAGCACCCGCTCCGCGTACGGCGGCGGCTGGCCGCGGCCGTCTCTCAAGCGCTCCACTCGGTGGGCCCGGCCGCGATGATCTCTTCGAGCTTGCCGAACTCGTAGGTGGACGATCCGTTGATCTGCTCGACGACGCCGTTCCTGATGCCGTACGCCTCGCCGTCCTCACCCACGAGCCGGGCCCCCATGAGATCGGTGAGAAGTGCCAGCTGGGCGACTTGCCAGTCGGACCCGGGCTGGCCGGAGAGCCGTCCCGACCAGGTCGCGATCTGGTGCACGGAGTCGCCGTGGCGTGCGACGACCTCGCCCGCCTCGTGCGACCCGCGCAGCTCGAATCCGGCCCGTGCCGAGACGCTCGCGAGTTCGGCGTAGGCGAGCGGTGCATCCCGCTCTACGCGCAGCTCGTACCCCATGAGCCGCGACCCTAGCGAAACTTGACCTGGCTTTGTCACCGGAAACACGAACATCGGGATTACCGCGTCCGAAATGCTGCAGAACGGCGGCCAACATGTGATCACCGGCGGCATCTGGCTACCGGCGGCGCAGCGCGACGGCCGCGGCGCAGAAACCGCCGATTCCGAGGGCGACGGCGATGCCGTAGATCCAGAGCCTAACCGGATCCGGCCCCGGGCGCGCGGGCCCCTGCGCGACCGGGCCCTTGCCGAAATGCGCGTCGTCCTGCACGGACGACGCGTGGCCATATCCGGTCAGCTCCGCGGCCTTCCGGAGGGCCGCCGCCGCGTCCACGACTCCGAATCCGACTTTGTCGTCATAACCCGCGGGCGGGTGAGGACGGGAGGTCGCCGTCAAAGCGCGCGACACCAATTCCGGCGACAAATCCGGATATTTCGCCTTTATTAGTGCGATAGTGCCCGCGACGAGCGCGCTGGCCACCCCGGTCCCCGACACGGCCCCCTTGCGGCCCCCGGCGAGGGTGACGGGCACGCGGTCGCCCGGCGCGGCGACCAGGACCGAGAGGTTGTCGCTGCTGCCCGGGGTCTTGGCGCCCTTGCGGTCGACGGCGGCGACGCCCACCACCCCGGGATAGCCCGCGGGGAACGCCCAGTAGGAGGTGCCGTTCTGCCGGGCGTACGGCGACCGGCCGGCGTCTCCGACGGCCGCGACGAGCACCACGCCCCGCGCCAGCGCGAAGGAGATGGCGTCCCGCTCCACGCGGTCCACGCCGTACGCGGGGACGGGCAGGCAGATGACCTTGGCGCCCCGGCCGGTCGCGTAGCGGATGCCGCGGGCGAGCGGGCTGTCCTGTGTCTCCGCTGCCGGGCCCTCGGGCTCCGCGGAGCCGCCTCCGGGACGGCTCCGGACCACGGGGAGGGACAGCACCCGCGCCTCCGGCGCGATCCCGGACGTCCCCCCGCCACGCCCGCTCCCGGCGATCGCCGAGGCCAGCGCGGTCACGTCGTCGCCCGGCCGCACCGTGTCGTCGCCGAACGTCGCACCCGTCATGTCCGGCCCGCGCTCGACCCGGCCGCTCAACTCGGGCACGCCGGTGTCGGGCTGCCCGCCGCCGAGCAGGGCGACGGTCACGCCCGCGCCCTTGCTGACCTTCCAGGCGGCGGCGGCGTTGACGGCGTCGAGCGCCCACCGCGAATCCTCGCCGCCGGGCGCCGGCGCCGACCAGACCGCCGGTCCGGTGCCCAGGAGGACGGCCGTCAGCGCCGCGCAGAGGGAGGCCGGCCTCAGCACGCGTTCCCCTGGGTGCAGCGGGGGACGTCCGGGGGCTCTCCGAGGGCGCGCGCGATGCGCCCGGCCACGGTCTCGGCCACGGGCCACATCTCGCTGTTCACCTGTTCCTCCAGGGGGACGGAGGCACGCGTCCTTCCGTCGGTGTACCCCACCGTGGAGAAGACGATGTACGGCCCGGCGCCCACCCATCCGGTGCGCTGGCGCTGGGCCGCGCCGAAGGTGTCGGTGACCGTGCCGGGGAAGGCCACGGGCCGTACGCCCACGCGGTCGTCCACGGGCAGTTCGCCCGCCGCGTCGGCGCGGGCCTGCTCGCTGGGCAGCACGGCGACGCCCACGGTGACGGCGAACGTCGAGGTCTGGTCGACGTAGGTGGCGCGCAGCACGGCCTGGCAGCCGTACTTGCGCAGCACCGACGCCACCGGCGAGTCGACCGCCGCGGCGCACGCCGCCTCGGGGGCGATGCCCACCCTGCGCGCGTACTGCTGGGCGCGGCCGAGCGCCGTGTACGGAAGCTCCTCGGGGAAGACCATGCCCGCGGGCCAGGCGCGCCACCGCCGGGCCACGTCCTCGGCCACGTAGCGGGCGCGCTCGGCGTCGGTGAGCGGCCTGGACCTGTTCTCCTGGATCAGCCCGACCGACCCGAGCAGCACGTTCACCGCGGCGACGGCGAGGACGACGCCCATGATCGTCAGGTAGAGCGAGCGGAAGCGGATGCCGCGCTCGAGTTCGGCCCGTTCCCTGGCCGCCTGGGCGGCGGCGGCCCGTCCTCTCGACGCCGTCCAGGGCCGCGCGCGGGCACGGCGGGCGGACGCGCCGAGCGGCAGTGCCCGCGGACCCGCCCGTCGGAGGCCGGACGGCGTCCGCGCCGTCTGCGGGATGCGGGACTGCTCGGGCGGCATACCTCGATGCTACGTCGGCAGGCCCGTCGGCCAAGGAGCCGGCGGCAGCGCGTCGTCCTCCTCCCGCTGTCGTCTGCGCGCCCGCCGGGTGAGCACGAGCAGGACGGCCACGCCCGCGCCCGAGCCGGCGAAGGCGCCGAGCGCGATGCCGCCGGACAGGAGGATCGCCCCCGTGTCGCGCCGTACGACCATGATCGGGTCGTGGTCGTTCGCGGTCGAGCGGACGGCACGCGAGGGGTTCTGCACGCCCGGCCCCGACGCCGTGGCGCGGTGGCGGGCGAGGGTGGCCGCGACGCTCAGCGCCCGGTAGGCGTTGACCACTCCGAACCCGGTGCCGGTGTTGTACGGCGCCCGGCGGGCCGGCGACGACGTGAGCGCCTGGGCGACGAGGGCGGGCGACATGCGGGGGTAGCGCGACTTGATCAGCGCGGCGACGCCGGAGACGAGCGCGGTCGCCTGGGAGGTCCCCCGGCCGACCCAGTACTCGTCGCCGGGACCTGCCCCGAGGACGTCGACGCCCGGCGCGGCCACCATCACCGAGGAGTTGCGGTTGGAGAACGAGGCCCGCCTCAGCGTGGACGTGACGGCGGCCACCGAGATCACGCCGGGGATCGCGGCCGGGTAGGAGTACGGCGCGGTCCGCTTGCCCGCGCCGTCGTTGCCCGCCGCGGCGACGAGGACGACGCCCTTGGAGATCGCGTACCTGATCGCCTTACGCTCGTCCTGCGTCGGCATGTCCTTCGACAGCGACAGGTTGATGACCTCGGCGCCGTGGTCCACGGCGTAGCGGATGCCCTTGGCGACCACGGCCTCGTACCGCGCGTCGGAGTTGAACGTCCGGAACCCCGGCTCCTCGTCCTCCAGGATCACCCGCACGGACAGCACCCTCGCCTCCGGCGCGATGCCGATGATGCCGTCGGCGCCGCCGGGACCGTGCCCGTGCCCGGCGATGAGCGAGGCCATGTACGTGCCGTGCAGGCGCACCGGCTGCACTCCGCGCGGGTTGGCCCCGGCCGTGTAGTCCCTCCCGGTGACGACCGATCCGGCGAGGTCGCGGTGATCCGGGTCGACTCCCGAGTCCAGGACCGCGACGGTCACGCCCCTGCCTTTCGTCAGCCGCCAGGCGTCGTCGACGTCGAGCGTGCGCAGCACGTCCTGCTGGCTGAGCCGTACGTCGTCGCCCTGGCCGGGCCGGGCACGAGGAACGCGCCGCCCGACAGGGCGAGCGCGGCGGCGGACGCCGCGAGGGCCCCGCGGCGCAGCGCGCTCAGCACTGCCACTCCTTGGCCGCGCAGTCCGGGGACGCCGGCGCGGTGAGGATGGCGCCGACCTCCTCGGCCAGGTCCGCGGTGAACGAGAACATGGTCTCCCGCTGCTCCCCGAGCGCACGGGCCGGACGCCCGTCGACCTGCCCCGCCGTCGTCATCACGAGGTACGGCCCGGCCGTACGCAGGGTCAGCGACTGACGCCCGCTCGCGGTGAAGCGGTCGGTCACGGTGCCGGGGAACGCGAGGGCGCGCAGCCCGGGAGCGGGCGACCCGTCGCCGGGGAAGATCGGGATGGCCGAGCGCGCTTTGAGCTCGTCGGGGAAGGCCGCCACGCCGATCGTCACCACGATGCCCTGGAGTGCGTCGAGGTAGGTCGCCCGCAGGATCGCCCGGCAGCCGGCCGCCGTCATCTGGCCGGCGATGGCCGCGTCGACGGCGCCGCGGCAGTCGGTGCGCGTGGAGATGCCCACCCGCCGCGCCGACTCGCGCGCGCCCTGCTCGCTCGTGTAGGCCAGGGTGGCGGGAAAGATCCGGCCGGCCGGCCAGCGCTCCCACCGCAGCGCCGTCTCGGCCGCCTGGGCCTCGCGCAACTCCGCGGCGCTCGGTCCTCTGGTCAGTTCGGCGACGGCGGCGCTGGCCGCGATCCCGCCCACGATCGCGCAGACGAGGGTGATCGCGGAGGCCACGGCCACGGCCGGCCAGGTCCGCGTCTCGCCCACTGCGCCTCCGTTCCCTTCGCGGCCTCCCTCCTCCAGTGACCTTAACGCGACCTACCGACCGCCATCCCCACAAATGCCCTCGGAAAGTACTTGACGCTTCGGAAAGTGAAAAGTACTTTCCTCATTGGAAAGAGGTGGTGACGCGAATGAACCCCGAGGAAGCGGCGCGGAGCCTGGCGACGATCCGGCAGACGCAGGCGAAGGCGCTGTCGGCCGAGCCCTGGTTTCCCACCTGGTACGGCGTCGGCGTGGGACTGTTCGTAACCGGCATGCAGTTCGTCACCGAGCCCGGCACCCCGGTCCCGGTGACGGTGGCCGTGGGGCTCCTGCTGTTCGCCGGCCTGGGCGCGCTGGTCGCCGTGCTGGTCCGCACTCGCAGGATCAAGGCCCATCGCAGTCTGACGCGCCCGAAGATGATCGCCGCCCTGATGGCCTGGATCGGCACGGCGATCGCGCTCTGCCTGGCCCTGGCCTTCGCGATCGACGCCGCCGGGGTGGCCTACGCCCGGACGTACGCCGCCCTCGTGATGACCGCGTACCTGCTCGTCACCGGGCCCCTCGCCGGCCGCCTGCTCACCGGGATGCTGGTGCGCCGGGCGGTGGGCGGCTCGTGATGGAGCTCGATCCCGTCATCCACGCGCCGACTCGGCTGCAGATCGTGTCGCTGCTCGCGGCGGCCGAGGAGGCGGAGTTCGGGTTCGTCCGCGACACCGTCGGCGTCAGCGACTCGGTCCTGTCCAAGCACGGCAGCGCGCTGGAGAGCGCCGGATATGTCGCCGTACGCAAGGGATATGTGGGCAAGCGGCCCAAGACGTGGTTCAGACTCACGGAGAGGGGACGGGCGGCGTTCGCCGCGTACGTCGAGAACCTGCAGCGCATCGTCGCGCCCAGCGGCCTCAGCGTGGTGCCGGACGAACGCGTTTAGCGCGTGCACGGCGAAACGGCCGCCGCCTCCTCATCGGGAGGCGGCGGCCGTCGTCGTGTCGTCGCGGATCAGTAGGTCGGCAGGCTGGGGTCGACCGTCTTGATCCAGCTCAGCACGCCGCCGCCCACGTGGACGGCGTCGGAGAAGCCGGCGTTCTTCAGGACCGCGAGCACCTCGGCCGAGCGGGCGCCCGACTTGCAGTGCAGCACGATCTTCTTGTCCTGCGGCAGCTTCTCCAGGGCCGAGCCGTTGAGGAACTCGCCCTTGGGGATCAGCACGGCGCCCGGGATGTTGACGATCTCGTACTCGTTCGGCTCGCGGACGTCGATGATCATGATGTCGTCGCCCCGCTCGCGCATCGCCTCGAGCTCGGCCGCGGTGATCGTGCTGCCCGCGGCGGCCTGCTGCGCCTCGTCGGAGAGCGTGCCGCAGAACGCCTCGTAGTCGATCAGCTCGGTGATCGAGGGGTTCTTGCCGCACAGCGGGCACTCGGGGTCCTTGCGGACCTTCACGTCGCGATACTTCATCTCGAGCGCGTCGTAGATCATGAGGCGGCCGACCAGCGGCTCGCCGATGCCGGTGATGACCTTGATGGCCTCGTTCACCTGGACGGAGCCGATCGACGCGCACAGCACGCCGAGCACGCCGCCCTCGGCGCAGCTCGGGACCATGCCCGGCGGCGGGGGCTCGGGGTAGAGGCAGCGGTAGCACGGGCCGTGCTCGGCCCAGAAGACGCTGGCCTGCCCGTCGAACCGGTAGATGGACCCCCACACGTACGGCTTGCCGAGCAGCACGGCCGCGTCGTTGACCATGTAGCGGGTGGCGAAGTTGTCCGTGCCGTCCACGATGAGGTCGTAGCCGGAGAAGATGTCCATCACGTTGTCGGTCGTGAGAGCGACGTTGTGAATGATGATGTTGACCAGCGGGTTGATCTCGCGCACGCTCGCGGCGGCCGACTCGGCCTTCAGGCGGCCCACGTCCGACTGCCCGTGGATCACCTGGCGCTGCAGGTTCGACTCGTCCACGACGTCGAAGTCGACGATGCCGAGCGTCCCCACCCCGCCGCGGCCAGGTACAGCAGCGCGGGGGAGCCCAGGCCGCCCGCGCCCACACACAGGACCTTGGCGTTCTTGAGGCGCTTCTGACCCGCCATGCCGACGTCGGGGATGATCAGATGGCGCGAGTAGCGGCGCACCTCGTCAACCGTCAGCTCTGCTGCCGGCTCTACCAGCGGTGGCAACGACACAGTTCCACTCCCGTTTTCGTGCCAATGGTCGCGCTCGGCTCCATGGGCCCATCACAAGCTCTTCTCACAACTTAACCGGGGTGGCCCCGCATTCCCCAATCACGCTGTTCGGCGCAGGGGCGCCCTGGTGTAGGCCAGCAGGCGGCGCGCCTCCCGGGCCACGAGCTCCGGATACTCCATCTGCGCCACGTGACCGGCGTGCGGGAGTGTGACCAGGCGCACGTCGCGGAAGACCCGTCCGGCCCGGTGCGCCATGCGGGCGTGGACCAGCCGGTCGCGCAGGCCATACACGACGAGGGTGGGCACGGCGACCCGCTCGGCCTGCCGCCAGAGGTTGTCGGGGCCCACGCGGAAGTACTCGCGCACGATCGCGCGGGCGCAGCCGACCATGGCCGCCCCCGCGTGCGGCAGGCCGTCGCGGCGGCGCAGTTCCTCTATCGCCTCGCGCAGCCGGTCCGGGTGGACCCGCCCGGCGTCGGCGTAGCACATGCTGAGCGTCGCCTGGACGCGCCGCTCCGGCGGCAGCGCGCTCAGCCAGCGGACGGCCAGCTCGCCCAGGCGCGGGGCGGCCGACATGGCGATCCTGGCCGGGCCGTACCTCGGCAGCAGGTCGGGCAGCGCCGGCGAGACCAGCGTCAGCGACCTGACGAGGTCGGGGCGCGTGGCCGCGACCCGCACCGAGACCGCGCCGCCCATGGAATTGCCGAAAAGGTGCACCGGCCCCTCCCCCAGGGCCTCGACGAGCCGGACCACTGCCCTGGCGTGGGCGGGGACCGAATAGTCGCCGTCCGCGGGCTCCGGGGAGTATCCGGCCCCGGGCAGGTCGACGGCGACCCCCCGCACCTCGTCGCGAGCTCGCCCATCAGGTCGGTCCAGTTGGTCGCCGAGCCCGCCAGTCCGTGCACGTATATCGCGGTCTCCGGCGGCCCTCCGGGGTCGTCCGCACATGGATGCGTGCGTCCCCCACCTCGATGAGCCGGCCGGGCCACGGTGGAATCGGCTCGACACCCACGTGTCCTCCCCTGTTCGCCTCGCGTTTCTCGACCATAACCCCGCCCGTACGCCGCCTCGGGCGGCACTCCCGCTACCCCAGCCGCGCGGGATCGATCATCCGGGTTCGCCCCGATCGGCGAGGAGCGACATAAGGCCAATATCACCTCTATTCGGACATTTCGAAATGCGGATACGAATCGCAATTCGGACCAAAGCCATCCTATCGGTGCCAACGATGCCAATAAAGCGATAAGTGAATGGCAAAAGCCGCCGACCGCCGTTTGTCGCACGGACGGTGAGGAAAACAAGACAATGCAGGGATGATCCACCAAGGGTCATCAGTAAGGGCATTTTCCGAACGACTTGGAAAACGCCGGAGTGTCGGGGCAACAATCCTTCAAGGAGGACATGAAATGCCCAAGTTCAACAACCTGGTCGGGATCCTCGCGATCAGCGCCGCGCTCACCGGTGGTGCCGTCGCTCTGGGTACCACTGTCGCCGCCACCAGCGCGAACGCCGCGACCGTCATGGGCGGCTACGTGGGCGGCGGTGGCTACTACCCCTACGCGAACTACAACCGCAACCGGAACGCGCAGCGGCAGAAGAACAAGGCTCTGAACAGCAACAAGAACAAGAACAAGAACAAGACGAAGCAGTGGCAGCACGAGCGGCAGAACCAGGCCCAGAACCAGTTCCTGCTGCGTGACTTCACACTCGTCCTCACGCCGTTCCAGAAGACGGACACCGACGCGCGGGCGCTTCCGTACAACTGGCAGTACGGCAACTCGCAGTCGTTCCCGACGACCCGTACGAACAGCTTCAGCGACCAGTTCAACAACCCGCGTCAGGACCAGGACTCCCTGGCTCAGCCGAAGACGAACACGGCCACCGAGGTCAACCCGCGCGTGAAGAAGAAGGACGTCGACGCGGACATCGACGTGGACGTGGAGAAGGAGAAGAAGGAGAAGAAGGAGTACGACAACGACTACCGGCCGTACATCGCGCCCTGACGGGATCCGCACGAGCGGCGTCGGTAGACGTCCCGGCCACGGCGGGTGACGCACCAGCCGACGGCCACCCGTACTCGTGACCGGCGGCCTCATCTGAGCCGGAACCCGCGAGCGACGGGAGATACGCGCGACCGGCGGAGCGGCGGACACACCCGCCCGGCGGGACGGCGGCGACCGGATGGCCGTGAGACACGGCGCCGGCGCCACCCGTGTCCGCCGCTCCGTCCGTGGTCGAGCGAGCAGTTGAGAGAGCAGAGCACCCGCGGCGTGTTTCGAGGAGAGGGCCGCCGGTGCCAGGCGAACGCATCGCGCCGCGTCACACACGACGGCGCCGAATCCACTACCACCCGCCCCGATCCCTCAGGGGACCGGGCCGGGGTCGCGATATTCAGAGGAGAAACACCCAGATGTCCGTGTTGAAGAACATCGCCGGGGCCTCGCCCTCGGCACCGCGCTGAGCGGCGCGGCCATCGTGCTCGGTGGCGCCACCGCCGGCACGGCAAGCGCAGCGACCGTCATGGGCGGGTACGTTCCCGCTCCCTCCGGCGGTGTCCGCTACGTCCGGCCGAGCTACAACCGCAACTACAACACCAACCGGCAGGCCCAGGGGCAGAAGGGCCGTAACAAGAACAAGAACAAGAACAAGAACAAGAACCACGAGTGGCAGCACGCTCGTCAGTCGGAGACCCAGAGCCAGTTCCTGCTGCGTGACTTCACGCTCGTTCTCACGCCGTTCCAGAAGTCGTCGAACGGCTCCGCGGCGGTGCCGTGGAACGCCCAGTGGTCGCAGAACTCCACCGTCCCGACGACGAACACCACCGACTGGAACCAGATGCACAACCGGCCCTGGCAGGACCAGTCCTCGCAGGCCGACCCGCGCACCAACACGGCCACCCAGATCGACCCGCAGGCCAAGACCAAGGATGTCGACATCGACGCCGACATCAAGAAGAAGGAAGAGGAGAAGAAGAAGAAGGACGACTACGAGCGTCCGGGGTACGAGCCCGTCCCCTGATCCGCGGCGTCCTTCGCATGGCCGGGATGACCGGTCTCGCTGAGCCTCGGGCCTACGGCCCGGGTGCCGGATGAATGTGCCCGTGCTCACCGGAGCGTGGAGTTCCGCGCCCATCGTGAGCACGGGCACTTTTCGTCGCCCCCACTTCGACCGCTCTTCGCCGCGCCCACCCAGGGTTCGTCATCGGGGTCCCCGGCTTCCCTCGGCCGCCACCTCGGGGATTTCGCCCACCCCACCCCCACCCCACCCCGCCGCAGGCTCCGCTCGCGGGCCTCCATCGCCGGGGTCGCCTCGCCCGCCGCGGTCCGCTCCACGCTCTCTCGAACGCCCCCTGGAACGCCGCCATGCGAGACCGTCCACCCCCGTGCGATCCCGGCCTCGGCGGCCTGTCACTGACGCTCCGCGGCGTCTCCGGCCTCCGCCCCGCATCCCGCATTCGAATCGGACATTACGGGACAAGTCGCTCTTTTCTCCTCCAATTCGTTCCATAGCCTGCTAATAGCTGATCAAAAGCCATAGAGGCGCGTTTGTCGGGTGATGCCGCCGGACATCAACGTATCGCAGGAACCCGGCCCACGGGGGCCATAGAGATATTTCTCTCTCGAATCTCCAACAGAGAAATATCGAAGGATGCGGGGAATTCTCAATCCTTTTCAAGGGGGACAGCAATGCCCAAGTTCAAGAAGGTTCTCGCCGGACTCGCACTCGGCACCGCGATCGCGGGGGGCGCGATCGCCATGAGCGCCACGGCAGCGAGCGCCGGCTGCGAAGACGGCTTCTTCGGTCTCGGCGGCATGCCCTGCAACAACAACAACTTCGTTCCTTTCAACTGTAACAACAACAACAACTGCCAGCCCTTCAACAACAACTGCAACAACAACTGGTGCAACAACAACCAGAACAACTGCTTCAACAACAACCAGAACTTCTGGAACCAGAGCGCGTTCTGCGACGACCTCGACAGCGACTCCAACTTCGCCATCGTCGGCCCCTGCGCCACGATCGCCTTCAACGACAAGACCAACCGCAAGAGCAACTTCTTCAACAACGGCTGGTTCAACAACAACTGCTGGTGGAACAACAACCAGAACAACAACTGGTGCAACAACAACAACAACTTCTGCAACTGAGAAGGCGGGGCCGGCAACGGCCCGTGAGACGACCGCGCCGCTCGGAATCCTGGCAGGTGAAGGGATGACTGAAACGGCCGGCCACACCGTCCTCCACCGCCTTGACAGGAGAACGGCGCCCTGAGGCGCAGTCACGTTCCCGCGGCGTCGAAGGCTCCGTGAGCACTCCGCGCTCCGGGAACGGCCGTTCGATCCAGCAGAAACAAGGGCTCCGGCGAGACTCTCGCCGGAGCCCTGACTTTTCCCCGTACGGCGGGCTCAGGCACCGGGTCAGGCACCGGGCCCGAAGCGACAGATTCGCGCCCAGGTTCCTGACAGCACGCAAGCCCTCCAGGACGCCTTTCCCGGTCCGGCCGGACCGGCGCGGCCTTGCGGCAGCGGCACGCAGGCGGACGACTCCCACAACACCGCAGCCGCTCGGGCGCCGTCACCTCCGCTTCCGCCTCACGACGCAGCTCCGATACGTGAACGCCCCGCCGGAAATCGGTCAATCAAGACATTTCTCTTCTAATACCTCTAAGTCAGTTCATAAGAGTCTAACTAGTGATCAAAAGGCTTAGATGGCCGTTTGTCGGGCCAGCCTGCTGGAAATCATGACAGCACAGGAAGTTAGGGCTCAATCAAGAGCCCGAAGGACATTTCTCTCAGAAATGCCCTAAACAAATTCAGGGATACTGAATCCTGTCAAGGGGGACACGCATGTCCAAGCTCCACAAGATCATCGCTGGTCTCGCGCTGAGCACCGCCGCCGTCGGCGCACGCTCGCCCTGGGCGCCGGTGCCGCCGGCGCTGCCACCAGGACCGGCGACGTGGACCGTCCCATCGTGAAGGACGGCCTGGCCAACGGCGTCGACGACAGCACGGGCGGCATCGCCCAGGGCAACCGGGGTATCGGCGAGCGCGGTGAGCGGGAGAACGTCTTCCCCGTCTTCTTCAACCCGAACAACAACAACAACTTCGATAGGAACGACCGCAACCACAACTTCAACCAGAACGACGACAACTGCTGGTGGAACAACCAGAACTTCTGGAACCAGGGGGCGTTCTCCGACAAGCGGGACGACTTCTCCGGCTTCGGCCTCGTCGCCAAGGACGTCGCGATCGGCTTCCAGGACAAGACGAACAAGGACAACACCTGGTTCAACAACAACTGGTGGAACAACAACAACTGGTGGAACAACAACGACAACAACTGGTGGAACCGCAACGACAACGACCGCGTGAACTGAGAAGGCAGGTCCAGCGGCTACTGCGAGACGATCGCGCCGTTCCGGGAAGATGACGGATCCGGAAGACCTCCCACGAGGTCTCCGACTCCGGCTCACGGACTGGCGCCGTTGAGTGCAGAGACACGTTCCCCGCCCGGCCGGCCGCTCGCTCACCGAGCGACGGCAGCCTGAACGGGAACGGCCGTCAATCCTCCTACAGTGACAACCAAGGGCTCCGGCGGGAAGGTTCCGCCGGAGCCCTGCTCTTTTCCCCTGACCGCGGTCATCGCCGCAACTCCCTTCCCTCCGCAGCCTTTCCTCCGTCCGCGATCGCGACCGCTCCCCGACCCTCGCCGCCTCACCGACCAGCCCGGCCGCCCCCCGAAAGGCAAACCCAGGTAAGCCGGCGCCCCCGCTCGCCGCACCCCGGACCGCGTCCACTCCTGGGGGGGCAAATCGTACCTATCACTACATAAGGCGCATTATCCATCGAATCAAGCCTATACGCAAGCTAATCATTAACTAAAAGCAGCAGACGTCAGTTTGTCGGGCCGCCCGGCAGGAAATCACCCTAGCGTCGGAAGCAGGGCTCAATAAGAGCCATGAAGAAATTTCCACCCGCCGCAGGCGGGCGGGAAATACCGATAAACGCAGGGCAATTCGAAATCGAATCCTGTCAGGGAGGAACCATAATGCCCAACCTCAAGAAGATCTTCGCAGGGCTCGCGCTCAGCACCATGGCCGTCGGCGGGGCCGTCGCCATGGGCGCCACGGCCGCCAGCGCCGACGACAACCCCTTCTGGACCAAGAAGGAGGACCGCCCCATCGTCAAGGACGGCGCGGCCAACGGCGTCGACGACAGCACGGGCGGCATCGCCCAGGACAACAAGAAGGGGGAGGACTTCTTCCCGCACGCGTTCTCCCCGAACAACAACCGGGAGCGCAACGACCGCGACCACAACATCAACGACCGACACCAGAACAACTGGTGGGACACCAACAACTGGTGGGGCCAGAACCTCTACAAGGACGACAAGTCTCAGCACGACGCATTCGGCCTCGTCGCCAAGGACGTCGCCTTCGGTTTCCAGGAGAAGGACGACAAGGCCTTCAACTGGCTCAACAACAACTGGTGGGCAGACCAGAACTGGTGGGACCACAACAACAACGACTGGTGGAACCGCAACGACCGCGAGCACAACAACAAGGACAACAACCACAACAACAACGTCTGATCCGCGAGGCCTGACGCCTCGCGCGACACCGCGCCGTCCGGTCGGGTGACGGGAGCCTGTGGGCGGGACCGCCCACGAGTGCCTCTCCGTAACCGGCCGGGGACGACGGCGCCGGTGAGTGCAACCAGGTGTTTCCAGCGCATCCGCGCACTGAGCGGCAGGAAGCCTGGAAGCGCCGTCCACCGGATGGCATGAGACAAGGGCTCCGGCGAGATCCTCGCCGGAGCCCTGACCTTTGCGCCCCCGTTCTCGCCCCGCCGACGCCTCACGCGCTGCCCTGAGAGGACCGGCTTCCGCAGGCCGAAGCGAACCCGAACTGGGGATTGAGAGGCACCGCGACGGGGAAGCCAAGCCCGCCCTACCCCGGATTCCGCACAGACACGTCAGGCACGCACGTCGATCAGGTCAGCGGTCGCCTAACCCCAGGCATCGCGCCACAACGCGAGCCCAAATCCCCTCCGGCCGAGTTTGCCGGGAGGCCGCATCGGCAATTAAGACGCCACGGGCGATGACCGGACATACAGGACATCACCCGGACATTTCCGACAGTCACTGGGAATGTCGCACTCGGGCACTCCATCCTTCGAGGAGGACCTCAATGCCCAAATTCCGGAACGTCATCACCGGTCTGGCGGTCAGTACGGTAATGGCCGGCGGCGCGCTCGCCCTGAGCGCCACCACGGCTCACGCAGCCACCCCTGGCACCCCGACCATCAGCAGCAACTGGGGCCACGGCTGGGACCACTGCGGGCGTCGCGGTCGCGGCTGCCGTAACACGGCCGTCAACCGGAACGACTTCCGCTTCTTCAAGTTCAAGAAGGAGAAGAAGATCAGTCGGCCCGTCGTGGCCCACGCATCCGGTGACGCCGTCCTCGAGATCGACGGCGACGACGACGACTGACACTGACGGGTGACACCCACTCGTACGGGGCCGTCGGCGCGAAGCCGCGGTGTCCGGGCCCGCCCTGATCACGCCTCCGCCACCTTCGTGGCGATCGGGCGGCGGTGAACGGGCGGCCGAGAGCCTGCGGCCCTGTACGGATCGCCCACCTTCCGTACCGTGAACAAAGCCCCGGCGGAACGCCCGCCGGGGCTCCTCCGAAACGACCCGGGCTTACGCGGAGCGGCGGGTCTTCCGCTTCTTCGGCGCCTTCTCCTCCTCGTCCGCACCGTCAGAGGCGGCCTTCCTGGCGGCGGGGCCGGAGGCGGCGGCCTTGGCCTTGGCGGCTCTGCCGGGCGACTTGGCCGCAGGGGCGCCCTGGCGCTCCCGTTTGGCCGCCTCGACGCTCGCCCGCAGCGCGGCCATGAGGTCGACGGCCGGCCCGGCCTCGGCCGGAGCCTCGGGAGCGACGACCTCCTTGCCCGCCACCTTGGCCTCGATGACCTCCTGGAGCGCCTCGCGGTAGGCGTCCTTGTACTCCGTGGGATCGAAGTCCGCCACCATCGTCTCGATCAGGGACTCGGCCATCTTCAGTTCCTGGGGACGTACGTCCACGTCCTCCTCCAGGAACCCGAAGTCGGCCTCGCGGATCTCGTCCGGCCAGAGCATCGTCTCCAGCACGAAGACGCCGTCGCGGACGCGCAGCGCGGCCAGCGACTCGCGCTGCCGCAGGGCGACCTTCACGACCGCCACCTGTCCCGACCGCTCCAGGGCGTCCCGCAACAGCACGTACGGCTTGGCGCCCTGCCCGTCCGGCTCCAGGTAGTAGGACTTGGCGAAGTAGATGGGGTCGATCTGGTCCGCGGGAGTGAACTGCAGCACGTCGATCCTGCGGGAGGTGGTCAGCGGCAGGTCGGCGAAGTCCTCGTCGGTCAGCACGACCATCTCGCCGGTCGCGAGCTCGTATCCCTTGGCGATGTCGGAGTAGGGCACCTCTTCGCCGTCGATCGAGCAGACCCTCTTGTACTTGATCCTGCCGCCGTCCTCCCGGTGCACCTGGTGGAATGTGACGTCCTTCTGTTCGGTCGCCGAGTAGAGCTTCACCGGAATCGTGACAAGACCGAACGAGATCGCGCCTTTCCAGATGCTGCGCATAGCCACATTCTCGTCTCTGTGTTCGAACAACGCTATGGTGGGATTCAAGGGAGTTACCTCATGGGCAGGTACCCACTATGGCGGTGCCGTATCCGATCGAGCCGATGCTTGCCATTCCAGGAGAAATGCCCTCCGACCCCGAGGCGTACGCGCTGGAGGTGAAGTGGGACGGCATCCGGGCGCTCGCGTACGTCGACGGCGGCGTGCGGGTCACCGGGCGACACGGCGCCGACTTCACCTCCCGCTATCCCGAGATCTCCGCCGCCATGGCCCCGCTGGCCGGGCGCAGGGCGGTCGTCGACGGCGAGGTGGTCGCCTTCGACCCCGAGGGCCGGCCCAGCTTCGCCCGGCTGCAAAGGCGCATGCACATCACCGATCCCGCCGGGGCCCACGTGCTCGGCCGGCTGCCGGTCTCCTACCTGCCCTTCGACCTGCTCCATCTCGACGGGCACACGCTGCTGGACCTGCCCTACCTGGACCGGCGGGCGCTGCTCGACTCGCTCGGCGTGGGCGCGCCGCCGTACCTCCCCTGCGAACCGGCGGTGCTGGAGGCGACCAGGCGGCAGGGACTGGAGGGCGTGGTCGCCAAGCGCCTCGACTCGCCGTACCGGCCGGGGCGCAGGACGGAGTGGTGGATCAAGGTCAAGAACCTGCGTACCGCCGAGGTGGTCGTCGGCGGCTGGCGGCCGGGCAAGGGCCGCCGCGCGGGGGGCGTCGGATCGCTCCTGCTCGGCATGTACGCCGGGGCCTCTCCGGCCGCGTTCCTCTTCGTCGGCCACGTGGGCACCGGGTTCACCGACGCGATGCTCGGCGACATCCTCCGTCTGATTGAGCCGCTCGAGATCGGGCAGAGCCCCTTCTCTGACGGGCTTCCGAGGGAGATCTCCAGGTACGCCCGGTGGGTGCGGCCCGAGGTGGTCGGCGAGGTGGCGTTCACCATGTGGACGCGCGACGGGCGGCTGCGCAACCCTGTGTGGCGGGGCGTGCGCGGCGACAAGGTCCCCGCGGAGGTGCGGCGGGAGGAGCAGCGATGACGGAGAAGGTGCGGGTGAAGGTCGAGGGCCGCCTGCTTGTCCTGACCAACCTGGACAAGGTTCTCTATCCCGACACCGCGTTCACCAAGGCCGAAGTGATCGACTACTACACCCGGATCGCGCCGGTCCTGCTGCCGCACCTCAAAGGGCGCCCACTCACGGTCAAGCGTTACCCGAACGGCGTCGACGGCCAGTTCTTCTTCGAGAAGAACGTCCCCGAGCACACGCCCGACTGGGTCCGTACGGTGACCCTGCCCGCGCCGGGCAGCACCAAGAACCGCGAGGAGATCGACTTCGCCGTCGTGGAGGACCTGCCGACCCTGGTCTACTACGCCAACCTGGCCGCCCTGGAGATCCACGTGCCGATGTGGCGGGTGGCCAAGGACGGCGAGCCGCAGCCGCCCGACACCCTCGTCTTCGACCTCGACCCCGGCGCCCCCGCCACGATCGTCGACTGCTGCCGGGTCGCCGTCCTGCTGCGGCAGGCCCTGGCCGACGACGGCCTGGAGTGCCATCCCAAGACCAGCGGCCAGAAGGGCATGCAGCTCTACGTCCCCTGGGACCGGGGCCCGGGCACCTCCGATTACGCCAAGGCGCTCGCCCGGCGGATGCAGGCCGAGCATCCGTTCGTGACCAGCGTGATGGCGAAGAAGGAGCGGCCGGGCAAGGTCTTCATCGACTGGAGCCAGAACAACCCGGCCAAGACGACGGTCGCGCCCTACTCGCTGCGCGCCGCCGCACGGCCGACCGCGTCCACTCCCCTGTTGTGGGAGGAGGTCGAGGCGTGCGACAGCCCGGACCAGCTGGTGTTCACCGCATCTGACGTGCTGGAGCGCGTGGCGGAACACGGCGACATGTTCGGAGCCCTCACCGTTTAGCCCGGCCGCCACCCTGGCCGTAGTGTTGGACCTGTCGCAGCCGACCTTCGAACGGAAGGACAAGCAGATGCCCGAGATGGACCCCCTCGACGAGGTGGTCGAGGAGATCTCGATCGAGGCGCCGGAGGCCGACGCGGTCGAGCAGCACCAGCTCGTCAAGGTCGCCGACGACAGGCGCTGGCCCGAGCGCGTCCCGTTCGACGCCGACCCGGCCGACGTGGCCGAGCAGGAGCGTACGGTCGACCTCGACGACGACGACTATCGCTGATCCGGATTACCGACACGTAGGATGAGGCCTCGGGGCGGGAGCCCCCGATGCGCATCTTGCAAGGAGACTGCCGTGACCGCTACCCCGGACGCCAAGCCCCGGGGCACCCGGCTACCCCGGATGGCCCGCCGCCGCCAGTTGCTGAGCGCGGCACAGGAAGTGTTCGTGGAGAACGGCTACCACGCGGCGGCGATGGACGAGATCGCCGAGCGGGCCGGTGTGAGCAAGCCGGTGCTCTACCAGCACTTCCCGGGCAAGCTGGAGCTGTATCTCGCGCTGCTGGATCTGCACGTCGACGACATGGTGACCCGGTGCCGGCAGGCGCTCGAGTCCACCACCGACAACAAGCAGCGGGTGCAGGCCGCCATCGGCGCCTTCTTCGACTTCGTCTCCAGCCAGGGCGAGGCGTTCCGGCTCGTCTTCGAATCCGACCTGCGCAACGTCGCGCCCGTACGGCAGCGGATGGAGCGCTCGCTGCACGAGAGCGCCGAGGCGATCAGCCGGGTGATCCAGGAGGACACCGGCTGCTCCAGCGACGAGGCGCACCTGCTCGGCGTGGGCCTGGTCGGCATGGCCGAGGTGAGCGCGCGCTACTGGCTGAGCAGCCACGGCTCGATCCCCAAGGAGGCGGCGACCCAGTTGATGGCGCGCCTGGCCTGGCGCGGCATCAGCGGTTTCCCGCGCACCGGCTGACCGGAATCCTGTTCGCTTCACGCGATCACCGGGCTGACCACTCCCTGAGGCGACGACGATGGGTAGGGAACAGCCCTCGCGAAAGGGGAGCCCGATGGAAATAAAGATCGGCGTGCAGTCGGTGCACCGTGAGCTCGTCGTGGAGACCGACCTGTCGGCCGAGGAGATCGAGGAGGAGCTCCGCAAGGCGCTCGCCTCCGACAAGGGCGTCTTCTCGCTCACCGACACCAGCGGCCGCCGAGTGGTCGTCCCCGTCGACTCGCTCGGCTTCGTCGAGATCGGCGAGGACGAGTCGCGCCCCGTCGGCTTCGGCGGGACGCTCTAGCCCGTCTCCGCGACCGTCCGTCACCCGCCGCCGGCGGCGCGCGCCCACCACGCGCGCCGTCCCGGCGGCTGACCTGTTCTCCGCTGACCGTGTTCTCCATCGACCGGCCGACCGGGATCCGCGCGGGTCAGGTGCGTCCGTAACCGCATCCGCGGGGACGGCGGGTCAGATCCGCGTGATGGGGATCCCGCCTCCCGCTGATCGTCGGACAGCCCGCGCTTCCTCTCCGCAACACCGCACGCGGAGTCCAGGTGTTCGGCCCACATCTCGTCAAGGAAGTGCCGTAGCGGCGCGAGGCCCTCATGCTCGCACCGTACATCCGTTTGCCACGTTCGCGACCCATGAACGCCGGACCGGCAGGCGCGCGGGACGGGCTCCCGGCCCTCCCGATCGCCGTCGTTCCGGGAATCGGGCCAGGTGGCGGGGATCGACGGCGCGAATCACCCGCATCGAGGACCTCCGCGCGGAAGCCGTGACGATCACGGGCCGGGCGTGAGGCCGAGGGCGGCCATCCGCTTGCCGTGCTCCTCGGTCAGCCTGGCGAACATCCGCCCGATCTCCGCCAGGTCCTCGCCCTTCTCGCCCACCAGCAGGGCGGCGAGCTGCGGCCGGGCGGCGGCGAGCCGCTGCCCCTGGCTCAGCGCCTCGCCGACCATGCGACGGGCCCACAGCGCGAGACGGCCGCACAACCGCGGGTCGGCGTCCAGCGCGGCGCGCACCCGCTCCACCGCGAACTCCCCGCGGCTCTCGTCGGTCAGCACCTCGTCCACCAGGGCGCTGATCGAGGGAGTGGTGTGGCGCGCCGCCTCACGGTAGAAGTCGCCCGCGATCCCCACGCCGACGTACGCCTTGATGAGCGCCTCGTACCAGTCCTTCGGCCTGGTCTGGGCGTGCCAGGCGTCGATCGCCTCCACGAACGGGGCCATGGCCTCCTCCGGATCGACGCCGAGCGAGGCCAGCCGGTCCCGCAGCACCCGGAAGTGCCCGTACTCGGTCGCGGCCACGTCCCCGAGGGCGGCCCTGTCGTTCAGCGTCGGAGCCAGCAGGGCGGCGTCCTCGGCCAGCCGGAGGAAGGCGGTGAGCTCGGCGTACGCGAGGACACCGAGCAGGTCCACAGTCCCGGGAGAGGAATCACTCATGGGTGCAGCGTACGGCTCCGGGGCCTGCCCGCCGGTGCCGTGCTCGTCACCGGCATCTCTCGCGACACAGCAAGAGCTTTTAGCGAGAAGACGCAGAAAACGGTTCCGTGTTGTGGTATCGAGTAGACTGCTTCGTGGAAGTGCGACCGCACTATGTGGATCAGTACGGTGTCGATCACCGTATCGATCCCTGTGTCGATCCGGGGCCACCCCCGGACCCCCAGGAACCACTGGATGCCGCGGTCGCTGATTCACGACGAGGGCGCGACTGTCCGCGAGGACCCGGACCGGGGAGGCTCTGCCGGCCGGATGTCCCGGAGGGCCGCCTTCGCACTGATTGAGGCAGGCCACGCTGACAACGACGTTCCGAGACCTGGGAGTCATCCCGGAGATCGCCGATGCGCTCGAGACCGAGGGCATCACTTCACCATTCCCGATTCAGGAGATGGCGCTCCCGCTGGCGCTGGCCGGCCAGGACGTCATCGGACAGGCGCGCACGGGCACCGGCAAGACCTATGCCTTCGGCGTCGCCATGCTCCAGCTCGTCGGCAAGCCGAGGAAGAACCGCAAGAAGCCACGCGGCCTGGTCCTCGTCCCGACCCGCGAGCTGGCCCTCCAGGTGACCGAGGACCTGGTCCTCGCCGCCGGGAAGCTGGGGTCGCGCATCCTCACCGTGTACGGCGGGCGCGCGTACGAGCCGCAGATCGAGGCGCTCAAGAACGGCGTCGACGTGATCGTCGGAACGCCCGGGCGGCTGCTCGACCTGGTCAAGCAGAAGCACCTCGACCTCGGCCAGATCACCATGCTCGTCCTCGACGAGGCCGACCGCATGCTGGATCTCGGCTTCCTTCCGGACATCGAGCGGATCATCAAGCTGGTGCCGGAGAAGCGGCAGACCATGCTGTTCTCGGCCACCATGCCCGGCGAGATCGTGAACCTGTCCCGCCGTTACCTCACCCAGCCGACCCGGGTCCGGGCGGAGAGCGGCACGGCCGAGGCCGAGACGACCACGCTGACGACCCAGCACGTCTACCGCACGCACCGCATGGACAAGATCGAGATCCTGGCCCGCCTGCTGCAGAGCAGGGGCGCCGGGCTCACGATGGTCTTCTGCGAGACCAAGCGGGCCTGCGACATGGTCGCCGAGCAGCTCAAGGACAAGGGCTTCGCGGTGGCGGCCGTCCACGGCGACCTCGGCCAGGGCCAGCGCGAGCAGGCGCTGCGGGCGTTCCGCAGCGGCAAGATCAACGTGTTGGTGGCCACCGACGTCGCGGCGCGCGGCATCGACATCGACGACGTCACCCACGTCGTCAACTACGACTGCCCACAGGACGAGAAGGCCTACGTCCACCGGATCGGCCGTACGGGCCGGGCGGGCCGCACCGGCGTCGCGGTGACCTTCGTCGAGTGGACCGAGCTGACCCGCTGGAAGGTCATCAACAACGCCCTCTCGCTGGACTTCACCGAGCCCGTCGAGACCTATTCGAGCTCCCCGCACCTGTACGCGGACCTCGACATCCCCGAGGGCACCAAGGGCGTGCTGCCGCGTGCCCAGCGCTCCCGTGCCGGTCTGGAGGCCGAGGAGATCGAGGACCTCGGGGAGACCGGGCGCACCCGCTCCCGCGGCAAGTCCGGTCGAAGTGATCGGGAGGAGCGCCGCGAGCGCCCCGCCCGCACCCGGGAGCGGCGGCGGACCCGTGGGGGCCGCCTCCAGGACGCCGAGGCTCCCTCCGGAGAGACGGCCGAGACGCCGGCCCCGGTGGAAGCCCCGATGGAAGCCCCTGTGGAGGCTCCCGTCGAGACCACTGTGGAGACCGCTGCCGAGGCCGCGCCGGGGCGTCGTGGACGCAGGGGCGCGAACGCGGCGGCCCTGACCGGCGCGCTGGCCGACGTCACGGCCGTACGGCCCGGCAAGGACGGCCCGGTGGACGGCCCAGTCGACGGCACGGTGGACGGCGCCGAGGCTGGTGACGAGGCCGGTGCCGGTGACGGGCGGGAGCCGGAGGCGGCGACCACGCGCAGGACGACCCGCCGCAGGACCCGCGCCGCCGACCAGGCGCCCGTGGCCGAGGAGCAGGTGGAGGAGCGCCCGGCCCGGCGCCGCAGGACCCGCGCGGCCGACACCGGCGAGCAGGCACTTCCGGTGGAGGAGCCGGCCGGGAAGGCGCCGGTGGGCGAGCCCGCCGGCGAGCCCGCCGAGCGGCCGGCCCCGAAGCCGGAGCGGGAGCCGGAGCGGATCATCCCGGCCAGTCCGTTCATGATCGTGTTCAGGTCCCCCGACCTCGCGACCGATGACGACGACCCCGCGCCGTCCGCCGCGAGCGAGCGCGCCCAGCAGCGGCGCCGCCCGCCCCGGCCGCGGCCCCGCCGTACGGGGTGAGGGGCCGGCACAGGCCCGTTCGTCGATGAGCACGACCGCAGGGGCAGGGAGGGCACCGGACAACCGGCGCTCTCCCTGCCCCCGTTGCTTTGAGGGCCGCTCCGCCCGCAGTGGGTATGACCTGGACAGGAGGCATGCGCAATGACCGTCCGAAACCCGCGTAGTCGCTTCGGGAGTGTCGACGGGATCTTCCCTGGGTATCGTGATGCCACGTGAGTGAGCGAGCCTTCAGCAGACGGTCCAGGACGTGGGGCCGGTCCGGCCCATCGGTTCCCGGGATCCGGGGTGAGGTGGAGGAGGCCTCGTGAGCACGCCACGGTTCCTGACCCTCCCTCCGGGTGTCAGCAGTGAGCAGATCGAAACGCCGCTGGGCTCGTTCGCGGCTCTCGAAGCGCTTCCGGTCAGCGGTGTCCCCGAGCGCTGGCCCGCCCTTCTCGTCCCCGGTTTCACCGGGTCGAAGGAGGACTTCATCGCCGTGCTGCAGACGCTCGCGCAGGCCGGCCGCAGGGTGATCGCGGTCGACATGCGCGGGCAGTACGAGACGCCGGGCCCGGACGATCCGTCGGCGTACTCGTGCGCGGCCCTCGGCGCGGACATCGACGCGATCGCCGCGGTGGTCGGCCAGGGCGAGCCGGTCCACCTGCTGGGACACTCCTTCGGCGGGCTGGTCGCCCGCGAGACGGCGCTGAACGGCACCGCCAAGCTCGCGTCCCTCACGCTCATGAGCTCGGGGCCCGCGGGCATCGTCGGGCCGCGGGAGCGGATGGGCCGGGTCATGCTGGCCGAGCTTCCGGAGTACGGCCTCGACTACATGTGGTCGAACCGGATGGAGCCCGAGGCGCTGGCGGCGGGCGTCCCCGACGACATCGTCGCGTTCCTGCGCAAGCGGCTGCTCGCCAACCACCCCACCGGTCTCGTGGCGATGGCGCACGAGGTCCTGGGCGCGTCCGACCGCTGTGCGGAGCTGGCCGGGTGCGGGCTCGACCTCCTGGTCCTCTACGGCGAGCACGACGACGGCTGGCCGCCGCTGCTGCAGGCCGAGATGGCCCGCAGGCTCGACGCCGAGTGCGTCGTGGTGCCCGGGGCGCTCCACTCGCCGGCCGTGGAGGCCCCCGAGACCACCGCGGCGGCCCTGACCCGATTCTGGAACACGGCGGAGAGCCGGCTGCTCCAGCACCAGCACGGATGACCCGGTCGCCATGCCTGGGACGAGCCGCCTGACCGCCCAGCCGCCGGAGTCCGCGACGTGGCTGGTCCACGTCGACCGGACCATGTGGGTGGGCGGGGTGCGCGGCCTGATGCTGCAGGCCCTGCATCCGCTGGCGATGCGGGGCGTGTGGCAGAACTCCAACTTCCGGGAGGACCCCTTCGGCCGGCTGCGCCGCACGGCGGACTTCGTGGGCCGCGTGACGTACGGCAGCCCCGAGGAGGCGGAGGAGATCGGCAGGCGGGTGCGCGCGATCCATCGGACCCTGCGCATCCGCGACCCCGACACGGGCAGGACCCACCGGGTGGACGAGCCCGAGCTGCTGCTGTGGGTGCACTGCGCGGAGGTCATGTCCTACCTGGAGGTCGTCCGCCGTGCGGGCGTCCCGATCAGCGACCGGCAGGCCGACCAGTACCTCGCGGAGCAGCGGCACAGCGCCACGTACGTCGGGCTGCACCCGGACGACGTGCCCGGCTCCGTCCACGAGATGAACGACTACTTCGCCCGGATGCGGCCGGTCCTGCGGGTCATCCCCGAGTCGGCCGCCGCCGTGCGGTTCCTGCTCTGGCCGCGCCTGCCGGAGAACATGCGCTTCCTGTCCCCGGCCAAGCCGGTCTACTTCCCGTTCGGCGCGCTGTGCTACTACACGCTGCCCGACTGGGCCCGCCGCCTGTACGGCGCGCTACCCGAGGTGCCCCAGATCGCGGTCACGGCGGCGTTGCGGGCCTTCCGGCTGACCATGAACACGATCCCCGACGTCGTGCACCAGCAGGTGCTGGACGACGGCACCAGGGCCATGCTGCGGGCCTCGCGCGAGCGCCTGGGCGCCGCCGGATACGACGTCGGCAAGGGCCTCAGGGCGCTGGTCGATCCTCGCCGCCGTCCCGGCCGTACGACGGGCTGACCGGCGTCTCCGCCAGGCCGTCCCAGGGGAGCCGGTCGGGGGAGGCCGCCCGCCCCTCGGGGCAGTGGCGGCGGAAGTCGCACCAGGAGCAGATGGGGCCCGGCTCGGGCGGGAACAGCCGGTCGATCTCGGGCGGCACCGCGAGCGCCCCCGCGCCGTCCTCCCGCCTCGGTGCCGGAACGGCGCCCTTCGCGCGGCCCGCCCCCGCGTTCTGAGCCCATTCGCGGTAGGCGTCGTCGGCCTCGGCCGCCTCCGTCGCGATGTCCTCGGCCCGGCGCAGGTGACGGGCGAGCGACTCGTCGGTGTGCTCCCACTCCGCGACCGTCCCGGTGGGCAGGTGGTGCAGCTCCACCCGGTGACAGGCCCGGCGCATCATGCGGGACGAGGCGATCGCGTAGACGGCCAGCGCGATCGACGAACGGGCGTCGTCGGAGGTCGGCGGGCGGCGGCCGGTCTTGTAGTCGACCACGACCAGTTCGTCCCCGCGCCTGTCCAGCCGGTCCACGCGGCCCGAGACGGCGATGACCGACGTACGCGTGGCGACGGTGCGCTCGACGCCCACCGGCTCGTCACCCGGGTCGAGCGTGGCGACGTAGGAGGAGACCATCTCGCGGGCCCGGTCCCGCCACGTGGCCGACTGCTCCTCGTCCCTGAACCCCTCGCGGATCCAGCCGTTGGTGAGCAGCACGGCCGCCATCACCGGCGTACGCCGGTCGTACGGCTCCCGCCACCACGCGGCCAGCGCGTTGTGGACGGAGGCCCCCACGCTGTTGTGCGCCCACGGGGGCCCCTTCTGCGGGGCCGGCCGGTCGAGATAGGTGAACCGGTAGCGACGCCTGCAGTCGAGCCAGGTGTTCAGCCGCGACGGGGTGCAGGTGTAGAGCCGCCTCGGCATGCCGTCGAGGCCGAGCTGCTCCACGGCCCTACTCGTCGAGGTTCAGCTTGATGCCGGACGCCCCGGTGCCGTCCACGAGCGGCGGCGCCGATTCGGCCTCCTGGGCGCCGGTCAGCGACCCCGACAGCCAGCGGTCGAACTCGGGCTCCAGGTCGCCGATCCTGCCCTCCTCGCCGTGCGCGGGGAGCACCCTCGTCTCGTGCGGCAGCGTGAACAGCCGCTCGCCGATCGAGGTGAGCTGGTCGGCGAGCGCGGGGTACTCCCCACCGAGCTTGCCGGGGCCGTCCATGAGCAGGGTCTTGCCGGTGAAGACCGCGCCGAGGCCCTCGCAGTAGAGCGAGACGCCGCCCGGCGTGACGCCCGGCGTGGAGAGCACCTCCAGCTCGACGTCGGCCACGGAGAACAGTCCCTCGTCCTCCATGTCGATGTCGGGCCAGGTCTCCTCCCAGGTCTGCCGCCACAGGCGCTTGTCCTTGGGATGCACGGCGATCACGGCCTCGTCCCTGGCCGCCACCTCGATCGCGGCGCCCACGTGATCGGGCAGGCCGTGGGTGCAGATGACGGCGAGGACCTCGCGGTCGCCGACCTTCTCCAGGATCTTGTCGGCGTCCCGCGCCGGGTCGATGACGATGACCTCGTCGTCGTCGCCCACGATCCAGGTGTTGTTCTCGACCTTGTGCTCGTCGCCTTCGATGTCCACCAGGCCCGAGGTCACCACTCGTTCGATGCGCGCTGTCACGGCTCAGAACCTTACTATCCCTCGCGGATCCAGCCCGCCGTTCAGACATCCCCGTCGAGGCGCGGCGAGAAGGCGCCGAAGGGCAGGTCGAGCGCCTGGTCCTGGTCCCGCAGGTCGCGCAGCGACAGGTTGGCCAGCGCGATGAAGCAGCCGGCCTCGACCGGCCAGGCGACCGTCCACAGCCAGTTGCCGAGGGCCTCGCCCACGTAGACGGCCCGGTCTCCCGGCACTCCCCGCCCCGCGCACCACAGCGCCGTCGGATGGCCGCGCGCGTCGATCTTGGCGTGCGGGGGCCCGGCGTCGAAGCCGGCTCCGGGGTCCGGGCCCGGCAGCCCGGCGTACGCGGCGCCGAGACCGATGCCGGGTTCCTCTGCGATGAGCAGCATGTCGGCGGGGCCGTGGGTGACCGACGGACCGGAGAGGGCGACGACGCTCGCCCTCGTGCCGGTGCGCTCGTCACCCACCTCGGCGAAGCCCGTCACCAGCCATCCGGAAGGCAGCGGCCACGGCAGCCAGACGGGCACCCTGGCCGCCTCGCACAAGGCCTCCAGAGCGGCCTGCGAGGGCCGCCGGGGCGGCTGGAAGGGCAGGACGTCCCCGTGGGCGGCGCATCGCCAGGAACTCGACCAGACGTTCGGTTCGTGTAGCGGCCCGAAGCACCGCGGACATGTTGGCGCGGTTCTCACAAATATTCACGGTGCTTCCGTGATGTCCGTACGTCAAGAGTCTGTCCGTTATCTAGTCGTAATCTTGGTGATGTGCGGTGCATCAGATGTGTGGGCGCGATCGTCGCCGACGCCGACGGGCGTCTGCTGCTGGTGCGGCGGGGCCGCCCTCCCGGCGAGGGGCTGTGGTCGCTGCCCGGCGGCAGGGTCGAGCCAGGCGAGACCGACGAGCAGGCGCTGCGCCGCGAGCTGCGCGAGGAGACCGGCCTCGACGTCACCGTCGTACGGCTCGCCGGGACCGTGCTGCGGCCCGCCCCCGGCGGCGCGACCTTCGAGATCCACGACTACGTGGCGACCGCCACGGGCGTGCCGGTCGCCGGGGACGACGCCGCCGACGCCCGCTGGTGGGCGCCGTCCGACCTCGTACGGCTCCCGCTGACCGACGGCCTCGCCAACGCGCTCGCCGAATGGGGGGTCATCTCCGGGATCACCGCTCCGTGATCACCGATCGGTGACCGTGCTGCGCCAGATCGTCAGATGGTCGTCCGCGTAGCCGGCCGACCTGCCGATGGCCACGACCCGGTCGCCGGAGACCGCCACCGCGCCGAGCCACTGCGCCCCCTGGCCGCCGAGGCCGTCCTGCGTGAGTGTCTGGCGCGACCAGTCCAGCCCGTCCTCGGACACCCAGGCGGCGCTGTCGGCCTCGCCGCCGTCCGCGGGCGACCGGTGCGATCCGACGGCGACCAGTCCCCGCCCTGTCGCCGTCACGTCGAGGACCGAGGCGGCGGCGTCGGCGGGCAGCGTGCCGTACTCCCAGCTCGCGCCGTCGTCGGTGGACAGCGCGGAGAACGGGCGGGGGCCGTCCTCGGTCATCGCGGTGCCGACGGCCACCACGCCGGCCTCGGTCGCGACCACGTGGCGCAGCCCGGCCGAGGTGGTGTCCGGCGGCAGGACCCGGCCGCGGGCGTTCCAGTTGAGCCCGTCGGAGGAGACCCACACCACCCCCGTCTCGCGGTCGGCGGTGCCCGACCCGCCGACGGCCATGAACCCGCCGGGCGTCGCCGTGACGTCGTAGAGGCGCACCCCAGCGCCTCCGGCCGGCATGCTGCCCGGCGCGGAACGGGTGAACCGCTTGAGGTCGGGGCTGAACCACAGGGCGGGCAGCGTCCCGGTGGCGGACCGGTCCTCCCCCGCCAGCACGTAGCCCTTCGGACCGGCGGCCACCACGCCAGGCGCGAGCAGGAAGTGGCCAGCGGGCACCTCGATCGCCGGACCGGGCCGCCAGTTCTTCCCGTCGGCCGAGGTGACCAGCAGCGGCCGGGTCACCGCCGGGTCGGTCGTCGTGCTGCCGACGGCGAGCCATCCCTTTGGGCCGTGCGCGACGCCGCTGAGCGCCTGACGTCCCGGCCCGCCCAGCAGGTCGGGGAACGGCGCGTCCTTCCAGTTGGCCCCGTTGTTGCCGCTCGTCCAGATCGCGGCGTCGCCGTTGGCCGCGCCCACGGCCACGAACGTGCCGCCGGAGGCGGCGACGTCCGAGGTGTCCCTGGCGAGCCGGTTGAGCCCGGCGATCTCCTTGAGCGGCACGGTGTGCGCCGCCTCGCCCTTCCCCGCGGTGATCAGGACCGGGAGGTTCTCCACGTCGCCGGGCCCGCGCTTGTCGCCGCCCGCCACGAGGACTCCGGCGTCGGTGATGGCCAGCCCGCGCAGCGTCCCGGGGATCCCGCCGAGGTCGGCGCTCCTGGTCCACTTGCGCCCGTCCTGGCTGGTGTAGACGGCGTACCGTTCCCAGGCCGACTCGGCGACCGCCGCCACGCCCGCCGCCGACGCGGCCAGGCCGCGCACGCCCGTCCCCTCCGCGCCGAGCGGCCCTATCGTGCCGCACTGGGTCCAGTCGGCGCCCTCGGGCGAGCAGTAGACCCGGACCTCGCCGTCGTCCGACTTCTGCCGGGTGGGCACGAGCACGAAGCCCTTCTTGGTCACGGCCAGCGCCCCGGGCTCCGCTCGTACGTCCGCCAGGGCCGCGGCGGTGCGCAACCAGGTGCGGCCGCCGTCGTCGGAGCGCAGGACGACCGAGATCGAGTCGCCCGACCCCTGATTACCGGAGCCGGGATCGGCGAGCGCCACCACCCGGTCGCCCCCGGGCGGCCACCGCCCCGCATCGCCCTGACCTTGTCCCACGATCAGGGCGAGGCCCACGATGAGGGTGCGCTTGGCGCCGATCCGGCTGGAGACCCACCCGGTCACCAGCATC